>JBDRMQ010000094.1:0-14847 GCA_043811955.1 bacterium
GGGTTTGCGGGCATGGTTAGGCTTTTTTGATGATGAAATTAAGGGCGGTTTTGGCTTGCTTTACTAAATTTTCTACTTCGGCATGTTTTAATGAGACAAATTCATCATATCGAATGTCAATGGCAAAAGGGGTCAATTCCGTAACATAAGCTATTTTTTCAAAGGATTGATCTTGTTCAAGGCATAAGCTCAAGAGTGTTTCCAGATCATGTGTTTTTGGATAAAGGATGTTGAGCGAGTCCAAGTAAGCTTTGAGCGCTTTTTCTACTGCTTGCTGACAGTGGAATGCGACGATTTCTTTGGAATAGTTGCCAAGTTGAACTAGTTTTTCGGCCGTATCTAAGTCTTCTTTGGCTTTTATAAGCAGGATTTTTTTATGTGGTTCTTTTTTTGTCATAAACGAGCTTTCCCGTTCGCTTAACTTCTCCGACAATTGAATTGAGGTCATTCTTTTGTTCTTCGTATTCATCAGGGGTGTAAATAATAAAGTCTACGCCGATATTAGCGCCAATTTTTTTACTTTTTCCTGTAGAATATAAGGAAAGAGCGCGTTTAAATCTAGGCAAAGGAGTTTCTTTGATGATAAAAAAGTCTAGGTCGCTTGTTTCGGTTTGTGTCCCTTTGGCATAAGAGCCGAATAGAAAAATTTTGTCCGGAGCGATTTTTTCCTTTATATATTCCACGGCGTTTTTGATTATTTTATCTTTGGCGACCATGGATGAATTATAGCATTAAGAAAGAAAGAACTTCAACAGCGCAAGCCTGACATTATTGCGCATTGTTCCGTACCCTGATTGACTTTCTTGTTCCAAATTAGTTATACTTTAATTCCTCATGCAGCTAACAGTTAAAAAAATATTTAAGCTTGTTTCGTTTTGTTTCGTGGTTGTTTCTTTGATTTTTTTATACTTTACCTTAAATACACCAAAGCCGCTTCTGAGCCAGGTCTTAGCCCAACCAGTACTTAACGGACAGTCCAATTCCACCCTCCAGCTCTGGCTGGTTTTGTTGTCGATTTCGCTGGCTTCTTTTTCAACTATCCAGGTCCAGGAGCTTTTAAATAAACGCAAAAATTTTCCCGAACTGGATCTTGAATTACTTAATAAACTGGTGCCTAAGAATGATTTGGTCAAAGAAGCAGTTGTGCCCAGGCAGCCGGAAGAGCCAAGCGTATATTATGGCCCGACCTTATTTACCGATTACGACATCCACCTTTTTAAGGAGGGGAGCCACTTTAGCCTTTACGATAAGCTGGGCAGCCACCCGATGACAGTCAACGGCCAGGTCGGTGTCTACTTCGCGGTCTGGGCGCCAAACGCAGAGAAAATTTCAGTGATCGGCGATTTCAATTACTGGCAGTCTGACTCTCACAATTTAGCCCCGCGCTGGGACAGCTCAGGCATTTTTGAGGGTTTTATCCCCAACCTTAAAGTTGGCGATCTTTATAAATACAAGATTACTTCCAAACACAATAATTTCAACGTTGAAAAAAGTGACCCGTATGCTTTTCGCTGTGAAACTCCTCCGAAAACAGCCTCGGTTGTCTGGGAACTTGATTATGAGTGGCATGATGAAGAATGGATGAAGAGTCGTCATAAGGTTAATGATCTAAACGCCCCCATGTCTATTTACGAAGTCCACTTTGGTTCCTGGAGACGGGTGCCGGAAGAGGGGAACCGCTCCTTAACTTACCGCGAGATGGCGCCGCTTTTGGCTGCCTACGTCAAGGAAATGGGCTATACTCATGTTGAATTTATGCCGGTGATGGAGCACCCGTTTTACGGTTCCTGGGGCTACCAAGTAACAGGTTTTTTCGCGCCGACCAGCCGCTTTGGGACGCCGCAAGATTTTATGTACCTGGTTGATTATCTCCACCAGCATGGGATTGGGGTGATCCTTGACTGGGTGCCGTCGCATTTTCCCGGTGACCAGCACGGCTTGGCCTTTTTTGACGGGACCCATCTTTATGAGCACGAAGATGATCAAAAAGGTTTTCATCCAGACTGGAAGAGCTATATTTTTAATTACGGCCGGCATGAGGTCTGCTCCTTTCTGGTCAATAGCGCCCTTTTCTGGCTGGAAAAATTCCATGTTGACGGCTTAAGGATCGATGGGGTGGCTTCAATGCTCTATCTTGATTATTCCAGGAAACATGGGGAGTGGACCCCCAACGAATTTGGCGGTAATGAAAACCTGGAAGCGATCAGGTTTTTAAAGAGGCTTAATGAAGTTATCTACAGCCGCCACAGTGATGTCCAGACCATTGCTGAAGAATCAACTGCTTGGACTATGGTCACCAGGCCGACCTGTGTCGGTGGACTGGGCTTTGGCCTTAAGTGGAACATGGGCTGGATGCACGATACCTTAAAATATATTTCTGAAGACCCTGTCCACCGCAAATATCATCAAGATAAATTGACCTTTAGCCTGATGTATGCTTTTACCGAGAATTTTATGCTCTCGCTCTCCCATGACGAGGTTGTCCATGGCAAGGGGGCGCTCTTTGGCAAGATGCCTGGGGATGACTGGCAAAAGTTTGCCAACCTTAGGCTTTTGTTAGGTTATATGTTTGGTCATCCCGGCAAAAAACTGATGTTCATGGGGGATGAGTTTGGCCAATGGAAAGAGTGGTCGCACGAAGAGAGCCTTGAATGGCACGCTTTAAATTATTCAACTCACCAGGGAGTGCAAAAATGGGTCAAAGACCTTAATCACCTTTATAGAAATGAGCTGACCCTGCATGAGCTTGATTTTAGCCAGGCTGGTTTTGAATGGATTGATATTAGTGATTCGCAGAACAGTGTGGTCAGCTTTATCAGGCACAGTAGAACAACTGGCGAGAAAATTTTAGTTGTCTGTAATTATACCCCTGTCCCGCGCCATGGCTATCGTGTTGGTGTGCCGGATGGGGGCTTTTGGCAGGAAGTTTTAAACAGTGATGCCCTCTCTTATGGCGGCAGTGGCTTGGGTAACTCCGGCGGTTTCCATGCTGACCAGCTACCGATGCACGGCCGGCCATATTCACTCAGCCTTTTGCTTCCGCCGCTCAGTGTTGTTTTCTTTAAATATTCAAATCCTGCGGCTTAATTCTTGTTATTCGGTTGAGAGGTACGAGTAGTTTTTAGATTGAAGTCAAGTTGATTTTGCTTAAAACGTAACTTTGTATTTTTTTGGCAATGTCCAGAGCCTTTTGCGCTTCTTCTTTGCTAGGCTCAAACCAATCATCTGGATATCTGATTTCAACAGCATAGGAGTTTAATTCTTCTGCCATATCATAAAATTGTTGGACCGATGCGTCTTTTTCTTTTAGTAGATCCAGCAAATAGTCAAGATCATGTTTCTTCTCAAAACTTATGCCAAGAAAAGTTAAGTAGGCTTTTAAATGTTTTTCGGCGGCTTGTTGACAATGGTTGCAAATTGCATCCGTATATTCTGGCCTTTCTGACAAAGCCAACTCTGCCATGCCAATATCATGCTTTGCTTTATGAATCCATTCTTTAACAAGAGACAGTGTCTTTTCATCCATAAAGAACTTTCCCTTTTATTAAAATTTGATTAATAAAAGAAGTCGGGACATCCTTCCATTTATTGATTTCTTCCGGTGTGTAGACCAATAAATCCATTGCTACTTTTAGTCCGCGAAACCTTTTGCGAATTTCTTTGCTCCTTTTATGGCGTGGAAGAGGGCTGTCCTTTATTATCAATAAATCTAAATCGCTGCTTGAAGTTGGATTGCCAGAGGCATAGGAGCCAAAAAGAATAATTTTTTGCGGTTTGTCGTTTTCAATTATATTTTTGGTTATAAGATCAAGATGTTTCTCTTCGTTAGTCATTAAAAATATTATACCATAGAACTTTGGCTTCTTTGCCTTTAATTATCCTCTTCCACCGCTCGGGCCGGGCTAAAAACCGCGGGAGTTATTGACCGGCCATAGCGCCTTTCAATCTCCAGCAGAATCATAAAGTCTCCCTCTGTTGGCGCAGTAATTTCCAGGGTGCGGGCTAAAGTTTCCAAATATAGATTGGCAGTGGCTGGTGGTAGCCTTTCTTCGGCCAATAAATCAGCACAGAGCAGGTCAGTTAGCGACCCCCTTGCTTGCGTATGGCTGTATTGATCGAAAATTTGGGTTATTTCCGCTGGTATTGGAGAACCTAAACTAATAAGCCCATGCTCGTCAATGGTTAAGTATAAGCGCAATTCAGCGATAATTATTTGAGGCCACAGCTCTGCGTGAAAGGAGGCGACATAATCAAGCTGGGTTGGTTGACGCAGTATTTGGCTTCTGATTTCTGCTGGGGATAAACTATCAACCAGCGCCCTGTCTAGACGCAGGGAAAACCCAATTTGACTCTTTTCTAAATATCTTTGTAAGCCTATTGGCGAGAGTCTTCTAATGTCAACATGCTGTCCCTGTATAGCATCAAGATAAGCGCTTATCTGCCAAGGCTCTTCAAAGTTAGTTTGCCTCAAAAGGGCTGTTACTATTTGATATGCCAGGCCGTCGGATGAGCGATTTCCCAGCGCGTTTAAAAGATTGAAGTTTAAACTGAAAATATTGTGATTTGAGCTTTCGATGTTCTCAAAATATAGCTCGGCCGCGGTTTGGGCCATGGGCTGGAAGCGCGGATCAATTTCTAATAGGGCCAGCGCGGTTTCCAAAAGGCTTCGGTAAACATCGTTACTAGGTGGTGGATTGTCTAGCACGGCTTGCAGAGGTTGAGCATAATCATTAAGATATGGTCCAAAAATCTCTTGCCTGACTTCGGGATTGAATAAAAGTAAAACACGACCCAAAGAAGCTACCCCATATCCACTTTGAGAGAATAAGTCCTGCATTACTTGCGGAGTATGGTCTAAATACAATGAGTAACCAGGTTCGCGGCCATGCATCATCTCCCTTTGAAATTCTTGTCTCTCTCCAGCAAAAGCCTGTTGATAAATATTTTGGGCTTGCTCTCTTAGATTGGGGTCTCCTGTGCGGTAAGCAATATAAGCCATAAACTGGATTGAACCGTCTCCAATTTCATTCGTGGCTAAATAATTAAAAGTTGAGGCAACTTGGTTGTCACGGGAGAGTGATTCAAAGAAAAAAGGAAGGAAGTTTTGATAAAAAACCGATCCTGCGCCACCGTGACTACCCATAAATTGACGGATAAATTCCGGATCATTGGCAATGGATCTGATTTCTGGCCTGTTAATCAGATCCTTTAGCGGCCGGCTTGATATATTTTCATAATTGCCAAAAGCTTGATGAAATCTGATCTGCAAATAATCGGCTGGAGTGAGCCAACCGCGCTCGTAATAAGTATCAACGTTTTCGGTCATATTGTACGCGCGCATATAACCAGCACGAATATTTGAATGGGTGCTTGGGTCATTGAGCACCCCTCTGATCCTTTGATTAACCACGGCGCGGACAATTTCGTAATTTGCTTCTGAAAGATTTGACTGGCCTTGATCACCCCACCATTCTCTAAAATTCATAGAGAGAGTACCCCCACTAAATATGTTCGCACTTGTCGCGTCCGCAAGAAAAAGATCAATTGCCAGGTCAAGATAGTTTGCTCCTAAAACAAAGCCTACTTCAAACAACCTGTTTCTGACCGCCTCTCTTTCGACAGAGAGTTCTCTAAACTCTGACTCAAGCCTGGCCGTCAGCCGCCAAAATGTTTCAGGTGTATCCGGCCAATCGTGAATTTCAGGAACATACCGATTTCTTCTAACTTCTTGGCTGTTATTGCCGGCTCTGGCCGGGCCGGCTGCGGTCGCGTCAAATCTTTGCCAGGTCCCGTCTTCCAGCAAGACCTCAACCCAGCGGTGATATGAGCCGGTGTTGAGTTCGTAAAGATAGCCTTCAACTACTCGGCAGGGAATCCCCAGATCGCGCAGGATAGTTGCCAGGGCCAGGTTAAAATCTTCACAATCGCCCCGGCCCAATCTAAAAAACGCGTTGACCATGGATCTTTCACTATCTCTAAGCGCTCTTTCGTTTTCTGATGAGGCATCATATGTGTAATGGGTCGAGAGATAGTCTGCGATTGCCGTAGCTAGCTCTTGCCGCGATCCGCCTTGGTCAATAATTCGTCTTAATTCAGGAGGTAAATTCAGCGGCTCTGCCAGATGGCTTTGTTGGTAATGACTAACCAGAGCTTGATTTTCCGGCTGGATAGAAATTTTTTGCGGATGAATGGTGAATCTAATTGTGCCGTTGGTCTCTTGATTAAACTCAACTGTGGTCAAGCCGAAAACATCAGTAGTTACGCGCTTAACCCTGATTGGTTGATTGTCTTGATCAAAAGCCCTGATGCTCTGCTGATTAACGCGAGCATTAGTGAGTTTTAGTAATCTGACCGCTCTCCCAGCGATATTGACTTCAAGCTCAACATAACGTTCTGGGTCAAGTTCTCCTAACGGATCAGCCGGCGGTTGGGTTGAGCGGCTCAAATCATCGCCACTGATCTCATCAAAAACTTGGTGCGCAAAATAACCATCGTTAACATTGACTCTTTTTAAGACCCGTCCGATTTTTAAATTAACTGGTTCCGCTAAGCTACGGTCTGCTCTTTTAGCTGTGCTGGCTGGAGTCCCTGTCAAGGCTCCGCCTGGTCTTTGGCCCTCTAATGGTTGAACGGCCTGTTTTACCAAAGTTTCTCTGACTGCTGGTGATTGAAACTGCTCGGCAATTTGGGCTTCTTGTGGCGGGATGCGCAATAATTCAGCTTGTTTTATTCGGTTGGCGGCTTGTTTCTGCGCGCTTTCTCTGGCGGCGCTTAAAGTTTTATGGTTTTGCTTGGCTAGATTTGTAATCCGCTCAAAATTACTGCGATTTAGAGGACTGTCTGCTGGTAATTTTTCCGGCAGAGGACTATTAGTGGCTTCAGAATTTGTGTCAGTGTCAGGCCGGTCCGGTTCAGTGACGCTTTGCTGGGCTGGTTGTTCAGGGTTGCTGTTGATTTCCTGTTTAGCCGCAAAAATAATTAAGGTTAAAGCGGCCGCGACAACGGCGAGCCAGTTAATCGAAGCCCCGTAAGTTAAACGAAACAAAAGCCGCAAGGCAGCTTGCGCTTCCTGGATTGCTCTTTTAGCACTTGCCCGCCGCCATTTAAAAAAAACCGTTCCCTTTTTTTCAATATCCTCCTTAATCTCCTGTTTGTGATAGGCGATGCGACTTTGCCAATAGAGCGGCTGATCTGTTTTGCTGCCGGCGTTGCTTAAGGTGTATTCATCTGCCATTTTTTTAGCTGCGGTTGCATCTTTGGTCACCCGATAAACTTCGCGCCAGATTAAGGCATTGATTGGGTGGCGTGTTCGCTGATTGCTGCAGAGAAAAACCAGGTCTGCGGCTTTTAGCGTGGTTTTTTTGTTTTGCTGAATTATAAATTCGTTCTTTCTATTGATAGGGACAAAGAGATACCTTCTTTCAACTAAAATTAAATCAGTAGCTTGACGTAGGAGCTTATCAATGCGTTTAATTGCCCGTGCTTGTTCCCTGTGACGAGCAAAAACTTGCGAAGATATGATAAAATTAATGATGTATGCCCTTAACAACACCGTCAATTTATGGCTTTTTCCAGCAGGCTGTCTTAAATAACGCTGATTATCAGGCTATATCTAAAGGCAGGCATTATTATAACTGCCGCGCTGTTTCAGACATCGAGGTTACTCAAGGCAGGATTACTTGTTTGGTCAGGGGGAGTGACCGTTACCAGGTTGTTTTTGAGCAAGACCAGCAAGGCCGGCCCCAATATTCCTGTGATTGCCCTTCGTTCCGCCATCCCTGCAAACATATTGTGGCCGCGCTTTTCGCACTTTTTCGTCTTCCAGGCGAGAAAACAGCCATCTTTTTTGCCAAGGCTGCTGCCCAGGATATTTACCTGCGCCTTTCTGCTGTTGAAAAAGGGCGGGCCCAGCTTCAACTTGTCTTAAAAAAAGAAGAAATATTCCAAAACGCCGAGGCCGACACTAATATTCTCAATTTGTGCCACTCTTTTTTCCGCGTCATTGACTTGCCTTTTAATTTTGAGAACAATCTCATGATTATGCCAGCGGCTAAGCTCATTCCTTTGCTCGAAGCAGCGGCTAATAAAGAGAGCCGTTTCCACTTTTATTTCAAAGATATCCTGGCCTCTTCTGACCGGCCATTGCGCCTTGTTTATCCCAAGAAAAGAGGCTTAAAATTGGCCCGGGCGGGACAAAAGTTGACCTTGAGTCTAAAAATCGGCCAGAAGAGGTTTGAGTTAAAAAAAGAACAATTTATTGCCACTGAGAGCCTTGCTGTGCTTGATCTTTTTCAGTCCAGGCGTTCGTATTTGATTGAGCCTGATTTCCCTGATGATGAGCTTAATAGCGACAACTATTATGTTTATGACGGATATTATTTTACCGGCGAAGAGATTGTCGCTTTGCCCCAAGCCGGCAGGTTGGCCATTTTTGCCAGCACCACGCCCGGCGGCGTCTTGCATAGCTTGTTGGGGTTGGCTGTGGAAAAGCTGGCAAAAGATTATAATCTGGAGGGTTTTAAGGATTTTTCCGCGCCGACGCTGCCAACGGTTAAGCCTAATGTTACGCTTATTTTAGAAGAAGAGCAGTTTTCCAAGAGGGATATTTTTCTAAAGCCCAGGCTGGAATTTATTTACAAAGGGCAAACTATTGCCGCCAATGATCCGCGTGATATTTTTGAGGCTAACAGCCGCTATTTTTTACGTGACATCGCGTACGAAGAAGAATGCCTGGAAAAAATCTACGGCGAGGGCGAAGAATTTGGCGCTTATTGGCCGCTATCCGCAGCTTTGACTTTTCTTTTTGAGCGTTTGCCTAAACTCCCGGCCGATTGGAAAATTAATAAGCAAAACCTGTCATTTTTTGATTTTGAACCAAAGGCGGAATGGAAAATTGAGCTCAAAGACGAAGATAAAAGCGGCTGGTTTAATATCTCTTTTGATCTACCCGACCGGTTACGTAATACTTTCAGCAAAAGGCTGATTCGTGATATTTTGCGCAAAAAGCCAAAATATTTCCAGGTTGGCGGTAAATGGCTCTCTTGCAGCGAGGATTTGGTTAATTCCATTTCCATTGCCTATTTTGTCGGGCCAGAGGCGCTAGCAAAGGGAGGACAGGAGATTTCTCCTTTTCAGGTTATGGGGTTGTGGCAGTATTTTCAATTAAATATTAAGGAGGGTTTGCCGCAAAAAATTACCGAAACCGTGGCCAAGCTGCGCTCGTTTGATAAAATAGAGCAGTCGGCTATTTCAGCCAGTCTTACCCAGGTTCTGCGCCCTTATCAAAAAGAAGGAGTTGCCTGGCTTAATTTTTTGCACGAGCATAATCTTTCGGGCATCCTATGTGATGACATGGGGTTAGGGAAAACTCTGCAAACCCTGGCTTTTCTTGACCAGCTTAAGCAAAAAAAAGAAATGGGCCAGTGCGTGGTGGTGGTCCCAACCTCGGCGCTTGGCACTTGGGAGGCGGAGGCTAGAAAATTTGTGCCCAGCCTTAAAGCTATGGTGGTTGACGGGCAGTCAGGAGCCAGAAAGGCTGTTTACGAAAAATGGGATGACCAAGAGCTCTATATTATCAGCTACACTAATTTTACCAATGATTTTGAGCTGTTAAAAGGGAAGTCAATTAATTATTTGATTTTGGACGAAGCCCAATTTATTAAGAACGCCGCGTGCAAGCGCAGTCGCGCCGCCTTTGCCCTCCCCAGCTGCCACCGTCTGGCCTTAACCGGCACACCTTTGGAAAATCACCTGCAGGAGCTTTGGTCAATTTTTCATTTTTTGATGCCCGGCTACTTGGGGTCATTTGATTATTTCAGGGACACTTTTATCCGGCCTATGGAACAAGCCGGCGATCCCGCTGTCATTGATCGTTTGCGCGAGAAAATACGGCCGTTCATGCTGCGGCGTTTAAAAGAAAAAGTTGAAAAGCAGCTGCCGCCCAAGACCGAAACCCCTGTTTTCTGCGAAATGACCGAGGGGCAAAAAAAGATATACCTGCATACTTTAAGCCTGGTGCGGGAGGAGGTTTTTGGGGCGATCAACGCCAAAGGGGTAAAACAATCTTATATCCATTTTTTTGCCGCTTTAACCAAATTGCGGCAGATCTGCAATCATCCGGCGCTGGTTTTGGATAAGCCCTCGCCAAATCTTGTTTCCGGTAAATTTGAGAGTTTTAAGGAGCTTTTGACCGAAGCGGTCGAAGAGAAACACACACTATTGGTCTTTAGCCAGTTTACCGGCATGTTGGCTCTCATTAGACGTTGGCTTGAGGCGGAGGGGATATCCCATCTTTATCTGGACGGCGGAACTAAAAAACGCGCCGAACTGGTGCGGGAGTTTGAAAAAGGAAAGCATCCTGTTTTTTTAATTAGTCTTAAGGCTGGCGGAACCGCCCTTACATTGACCCAGGCGGATTATGTGGTGCATTTTGATCCCTGGTGGAATCCGGCGGTAGAAAGACAGGCTACCGACCGCGCCCATCGTATTGGCCAGACTAAACATGTGTTTGTGTATAAATTTTATTGTCGCGGCACGATTGAGGAGAAAATTCTCCAGTTGCAAAAGAAAAAGCAAAAGCTTTTTGACGACATTATGGACAATTCAATCAATCAGCCGCTGCAGTTGACCAGGGATGATATTGAAGATATCCTAACGCCGAATTTTTAGCTTTTTTGAGTGTGTTTGAGGTATAATTTAGCTGTTATGAAAGCAATACTTTTGGCCGGCGGCTTTGGCACCAGACTGCACCCCTTAACTGTTAACCGCCCGAAACCCATGGTCCCGCTGGTTAATGAACCTTTGATGAGCTATTCCCTGCGGCTTTTGGCTAAACATGGTTTTACTGAAATTACCGCCTTACTTCATCATCAGCCTGAAATAATTAAAAATTATTTTGGGGACGGCAGCCAATTTGATCTTCAGTTGACATATGTTGAGGCGCCGGCTGATTACGGGACTGCCGGCGCTGTTAGGTATGCCTGCCAGGGGGAGCCGGGGCCGGTCTTGGTTATTAGCGCTGACCTTTTGACTGAAATTGACCTATTGGCGGCAATTGATTTTCATCGCGCGCGCCAAAGTTTGGCTACCATGGTGTTGACCCGGGTGGCTGATCCCAGCCAGTTTGGCATTGTGATCACGGACAAAAGCGGCCAGATCAAACAATTTTTAGAAAAGCCGTCATCAGGTGAAGTTTTTTCTGACACGATCAACGCGGGGATATATTTGCTTGAGCCGGAGGTCCTGAATTTTATCCCAGCCTGGAAAAAATTTGATTTTAGCCTTGATCTTTTCCCTTTGCTTTTGAAAAAAGAGCAGCCGCTCTTTGGTTTTGTTGGAGAAGAATTATGGGAAGACATCGGGCAAATTGATGATTATCTTAAGGTCCATCATAAATTCGCGCTCAAACACCCGGCCAGCCGGATAATCGGGGCAGATTGTGAGATTGCCGAGCAAGTCAAGATAGCGCGCAGTGTTATCGGCCCAGGCTGCAAAATTGCCAAAGGAGCAGTGATTGAAGAATCTGTACTGTGGGCTGGGGTTAAGGTGGAGGAGGGGGCGAGGATTTTTAAGAGTGTGCTTGGCTCAAAGGTTAAAGTTGGCGCCCGGGCTAATTTACACGAAGGGGTAGTGGTTGGCGACAGCACTGAGATCGGCGCGGATTCCGAGATCAGGCCGTTCATTAAAATCTGGCCGGATAAGGTTATTGGCGAAGGGTCAACTGTTTCCCGCTCGGTGATTTGGCGCGAGCATTGGGCAAGATCGATCTTTGGCCAATATGGGGTGACTGGTATTTGCGGGGTGGAAGTTACCCCTCAGTTTGCCGCGGCCCTGGGGGCGGCGTATGGTTCAACTTTGGCCAAAGGCTCATGTATCTCTGCCAGCCGCGATGAACACAAGGCTTCGCGCATGATCTATCGCGGCCTGGTAGCTGGGATCCTCTCGGCTGGGATTGATATTGCTAATCTTGAGGCTGTGCCGATCCCGGTCAACCGCTTTGAGATCAGGTCGCTTAAATCACGCGGCGGCTTTCACGTGCGTAAATCACCTTTTGATCCTGAACTGATCGACATAAGGTTTTTTGACAGCCACGGCCTTGATTTAAGCTCAGCCGCGGAAAAAGAGGTTGAGCGATTTTTCTGCAGCGAAAATTTTACCCGCACCAGTATTGAAGAGACTGGCGAGCTTTCTTACCCTTTCCACCGCCTGGCGGCAGAATATCGGGCCCAGATCATGGAGCATTTTCCCGCCGGACTTTTTGGCTTGACTTCAATGAAAGCGGTTATTGATTATTCTTTTGGCTCAGCCAGCCAGATTTTCCCTTCAATCCTGGGGGATTTAGGACTTGAAATTATCGCGCTTAACGCTTATATCGATGAGACAAAGATTACGAAAGATAAAGAGACCTTTGAAAAATCATGGCAGCAGATGGCCCGGATCGTGCAGAGCACTGGCTCAAGCCTGGGAGTGATGCTGGATACCGGGGCGGAAAAAATCTTTTTGTGTGATGAGCAGGGAAGGATCATTGGCGGCGACCAGTCCCTGGCTATTATGGCGCTGATGACTTTTGACTCAAACATTCGCGGCTCAATCGCGGTGCCGGTCACTGCTTCGTCCATCATGGAAGAGTTGGCGGAAAAATATAACGGCCGAATTGTCAGGGCCAAGAATAACTCCAGGGATTTAATGGAAAAGGCAGAGAGCAAAAAATTTGCTTTCCTGGGCGAGCGTTCAGGCGGTTATATCTTTCCTGCTTTTCTTCCTGCTTTTGACGGGCTGTTCTCGGTTTGTCAGCTGATCAAATATTTGGCTGAGAAAAAAATAAAATTGTCGGAACTGTTGGCCGAGGTCCCGGCGATAAATATTAAGGGGGCGGATCTTTCGTGTCCCATGGCAGAAAAAGGAAAAGTAATGCGCCGGGCCTTTGAACAAATTAAGGGGGTTGATAAGGTCGAGACAATAGATGGTTTGAAATTTTGGCACGGGCCCGCCTGGGTCTTGCTTCAGCCTGATCCGACCCGGCCGCTGCTGCGTCTTTTGGCTGAGGCAAGTTCCAATAAAAAGGCCGAGCAACTTTTAGAAAAATACGTTAGAATAGTCGAATCTCTGAAGGAGGAATAGAATGAAAAAGAAAGATAAGTTAAAGATATTATTTGTTTCGCCCGAAGTTGTCCCGTTTGCCAAGACCGGTGGTCTAGCCGATGTGGCTGGCGCGCTCCCCAAAGCTTTGCAAGAGCTGGGCCATGACGTGCGGGTCTTTATGCCGCGCTATAAAAAAATTGACCCGGCCAAATTTAATTTGACCAAAATTGACGCTGAAACTTTTGAGGGGAAAATCCCAGGCTCTAAGGTCCCGGTTTATTTTTATGAAAACGAAAATTATTTTGGCGGCCGCGACGAGCTCTACCAGGTCAAGGGGGTAGACTACGAAGATAATCTGGAGCGTTTCGCTGCTTTTTGCCAGGCAGCCTTGCGCTTTGTTAAACAGCAAAACTGGCAGCCAAACATTATCCACTGCAACGACTGGCAAAGCGGCCTGATCGCGGTCTATTTAAAAATTAATTATGGTAATGACCAATTTTTCAAAGGGACAAAACTGGTTTATTCTGTCCACAACATGGGTTATCTGGGGGCCTTTCCAAAAGAAAAGCTCCCCTTGACCGGACTTTCCTGGGACCAGTTTGTGCCTGACAAGCTGGAATTTTGGGACAAGATTGCTTTAAGCAAAGCCGGCTTTGTTTACGCTGATCTGATCAATACTGTCTCTGAAACTTATGCTAAAGAGATCCAGACCGAGGAATATGGCCATGGCTTGGACGGGTTGCTGCGCAGCCGCAGCCAGGATGTTTTTGGGATTGTCAATGGTTTGGACTATGACCTTTGGAACCCGGCGACTGACCCTAAAATACCTGAAAACTATACCCCTGAAAAGATCACGTTAAAAGGTGAGGATAAATTAGAGCTGCAGCTTAAAAATGGTTTGCCGGCTAAAAAGAATGTTCCGGTGATCGGCATGATTACCCGCTTGGCCGACCAAAAAGGCTTGGATATTTTAGCCGGGGCCCTGCCTGAGATTATGAAACTTGACTGTCAGTTTGTGGTCTTGGGGACAGGTGACCTTAAATATCATGAACTTTTGACCAAGCTGAAGAATGAATTTCCTGAACATGTCGGCCTTAACCTTGGCTTTGACGCGGCTTTAGCTCAATTGATTTACGCTGGTTCTGACATGTTCATGATGCCGTCTCGTTATGAGCCGTGTGGCTTGGGGCAATTGATCAGTTTTAAATACGGGGTTGTCCCGATTGTTCGCAAGACCGGCGGCTTGGCCGATACTGTCCATGATTTTAATTTAAAGACAGGCCAGGGCGACGGCTTTGTTTTTGAGGAGTATAGCTCCACAGCCTTGCTTGACGCGGTAAAAAGGGCGCTCATTGCCTACAAGAGCAAACCAGCCTGGAAAAAGCTGGTCAAAAAAGTGATGGACCTTGATTATTCTTGGAACAGTTCAGCCAAAGAATATGTTGAGTTGTATGAGACAGCGTTAGCTCGCTAGAAAAATTGACTTTGGACTGCTTCGAGCGTACAATAATTTCGATAATAAGGAGGGTTTTATGAGAGAACATATTGGCGAGGCCGCGGGAAAACTGTGGAGAGCGCTTGGTGAAAGAGGGGAGATCAATCTGGCTACACTCCCTAAACTGGTCAAAGAAAAAAATGAGGTGACTTTTCAGGCCCTGGGCTGGCTGGCGCATGAAGGCAAGATAATTTATAAGCGCAGCAGCGGCCGGGATTTTGTCGCCCTGACCCCGCACGAACAAGAAATTTTTAAGACAATCCATTAATAAC
>JBDRMQ010000095.1:0-9935 GCA_043811955.1 bacterium
CAACCTTAGCGCTCGGGCAAAATTGGCCTGGGGAATAATTCAAGAATCTACTTTTGATAGAATGGGGAAGCTGAAAATGCTGGCTAAAATAGCAATTAAGTTATATCCGGCGGAAGAAAAAGAACAAGCTCGATTTTTAGCCAGGGTTGCACAGCAGCAAGATATGAAAGCATCTCTTGAAGGAAGGGCTGATATGTTGCGAGAAATGTTTGAGACTGTATTTGTTGAAAAGTTTAAAACCTTGAGGACAGAAGAGGGATTTCATTCAGGGTTAAATACTTTTATTCAAGAAGTTGTTGATGAATTATGTAGATGGAATCCATCAGAAGGGGAGCGGCTAGCTGGACTCATCAGGAAGCCAGAATAAGTTTAGAACTTAACTTTTCTGACCAGAGTTGTTATAATGACAATTCATGCAATCACGCCTGATAACCTATCCAGATAGTTCAAGATGGAATGATTTTGTCTCGTCATCCCTAGAGTGTCCAGTTCTCCAATCATTTGAATGGGGTGAGCTTAAGGCCCACTTTGGCTGGGAGCCGCTGCGGATTGCGATTGAAGATAATGACAAAATTATTGCGGCAATTTCAATCTTAAAGAAAAAAATCCCTTACCTTAATTATCCAATTTTTTACGCGCCTCGCGGACCTGTTGTGGATTTTTCCAATAAAGAATTAGTGGATTACTTGCTGAACGCGGTTGAAAAGGAGGCTGAAAAAAGTCGGGCTGTTTCCCTGAAGATTGATCCGGACATTAGCGAAAGGCCTGTTGCTTCTTTGGCTCGAATTTCTGCCTTAGGGTTTTTAAAAGCATCCCGCCAGATCCAACCCCGAGCTACTATTTTGCTTGATCTTGACCGGGAGTTAGATGATATTATTAAAGGTTTTGAAGAGAAAACTAGATATAACATTCGCTTATCAGACCGAAAAGGGGTAATTGTTCGGGAAGAGCCCACTTTAAAAGGGATTGAAGCTTTTTATAAACTATACCAGGAGACAGCGGCTCGGGATAAGTTTTCAATCCATCCGCTCAAGTATTACCAAAAAATCAGAGAGATAATGTTTACTGCTGGACTGGGGAGCAATTTTGTGGCTTATTTTGCCGGCGAGCCGGTTGCCGCGGTGATTGTCTTTTGTTTCGGTCGCAAGATTTGGTATATGTACGGGGCTTCTTCTGCTAATTACCGCAATGTCATGCCAAACCATCTCCTCCATTGGGAAATTATTAAATGGGCCAAGGCTCGGAATTTGAAAGTTTATGACCTTTGGGGTATCCCAGTCGAGCCAAAAGTTGGGCACCCGCTTTATGGGGTTTATCGATTTAAGAAGGGCTTTAATGGGCGAACTGTGGTAAATATCGGGGCGTATGATTTTCCCTACAGCCCGCTCTTTTATAATATTTTTGAGCATGGCGTGGTTTGGTTTAAAAACATTCGGAGTTTGTTGACTAAGGGTAAGATCGTTGATTCATTGGGAGAGTAACTTATGATTCAATACGACTCGCGCAAAATTCAACCTGGTGATACTTTTGTAGCTATTCCTGGCTTCAAGGTCGATGGTTATGATTTTATTACTCAGGCAATAGAGAATGGAGCCAAGGAGATAGTGGCTGAGCGAGAGTATGCAGTTCCAGTTGGGGTTAAGTTTCAAAAAGTTCCCTCAAGCAGACAAGCTTTAGCTCACCTAGCTGCTAAATTCTATGATAACCCATCAACTAAAGTTAAGCTTATTGGGATTACTGGGACCAATGGGAAGACGACTACGGCTTATTTGATCAAGTCAATTTTAGAAACAGCTGGTTATAAAACAGGCATAATCGGCACAATTGATAACCAATTGACTACCCCCGAATCCCTTGAACTGCAGGCTTTGCTGGCAGAAATGGTCAAGCAGGGGATGACGCACGTAGTGATGGAGGTTTCGTCCCATGCCTTGGCTCAAGACAGGGTTTATGGGTTAAACTTTGATATAGCGATTTTTACTAATTTTACCCATGATCATTTGGACTTTCACAAAACCAGAAAAGAATATCTTGAGGCCAAGTTAAAACTTTTCAAAATGCTTAAAGGTGATGATATCGCGATCATCAATGTTGATGACCCGGCCAGTAATTTTTTCATCACCGAAGTAGCCGGGGAAATCATCACCTATGGCGTAACCCAGGCTAGGCGTGAGCTTCGCGAGGCCAAACACAATGAATATGATGCTGAAGTCTCTAGCATCTTAATTAGACCAGGGCAGATGACCTTATCAATAAATTCGTTTAATCTAAAAACCCCTTTGCTTGGCATGCCTAATGTTTATAATATCCTGGCGGCTTATAATTGCGGGGTTTGTTTTAATATCTTGCCCAAGACGATTATTAAGGGGATTGAAGCCCTGAAATCTGTCCCAGGCAGGTTTGAACGTGTTGATTGCGGCCAGCCTTTTCAAGTTATTGTAGATTTTGCCCATTCGCCGGACGCGCTGCAAAAATTGATCGAGACTTATCGGCCACTGACTAAAGAGAAGATTGTTTTAGTTTTTGGCTGTCCTGGGGATCGCGACCGGGCCAAGCGGCCGATTATGGGAAAAATCGCAGTAGAGTTCGCTGATAAAGTTATTATTACCACTGACGACCCGCACACAGAAGATCCAAAGAAAATTATCGAAGAGATTGGGGTAGGGGAAAAGATTGTTGATCGCAAGGAAGCAATTAAAAAAGCTTTAATTTTGGCGAAAAAAGGGGACACAGTTTTGATTGCTGGGCGGGGTCATGAGAAAGACCCATTTGATGATCGGGATGTTGTGAGAGATTTTTTTCTAGCCGTTAAATTTGTAGCTTAGAATCTCAGGATTACTTTCATCAATTTCAATCATACTATAAGGGAAGAAAACGTCGGTATCTGTTTCGCGGATGTTGAGGTCAGTTAGTCTTACTTCCAGGTGAACATCAGCCGGGATAACCCTTAGTTCCGACTTTTTGCTGGATGACATGGGCTGGGCCCAATTTTCTAAAATGCGGCTAATGATTTCCCTCTTGCCTGAAAACTCTTCGCCAAACTCAGTTAAGATTGCCAGCAATGGTTTGCCCAAGCGTGCCTCTTTTAAGAGGTTGATGCAGCCGAGCATGCCTAGATGCTGGGTTAAATGCTTGCCTTCTTCTTTTTCAACAGAACCAATATTAAGTAGAATTACCCCGCAATCTTTGTATTCCCGGCCAATACCTATTTCGTAACGAGTGTCACCAGTGATGCCAATTTTTAAGTTGTTGCCATTCTTGGGGTCAAGGAAATTAGTGTTGATGACTAACCCGATAGCTGATTCTTGGTTAGTCCAGCGCTCTGTATGGAAGGCTGCCTTGACCGAGATAGTAAAACCATATTTCTCTTCAAGTGATTGCCCTTCGATTTCCGTAACCTCAGAGCCAGGGATAAGTAGTTTAAAATTGATTTCCCGGTTGCCAAATAGGTCTGTGGCAGACAAAAGGCCGTGGAACTTGAGCAATGTGCCGGCTGAGCCAAAAATATCAAGGACCTTGGTCTTTCTTTGTTCATTATAATCATTATATTTTGCCAAGAGGGAGAGGATCCCTTCAACTGATTCCGTATGGTCGTCGTGGTCATGGGTGATGATGATGGCATCAATATCAGCAATGCCCAGCCCCAAGTCCCTAAAGATATCAAAAAAATCATAACCCGGGTCAATGGCAATCCCCTTGGTGTGTCCATGCTCATCTTTTAGGGTCAAAAAGTAGCCGCCGCCTTGTGATATCCCTTGTGAAAATAGGGGGGTGGCTGAGTTCCACTTATGAATGGTGCGCAGCCGATTAGGGCCCATGATCCGATCAATGTTCCTGGGGGTGTTGATGTCTTTAATCAGTTTGCTCTGATTTTTATTAATAATATCTCGGGTTGGAAAGAGGGTCTCTTCCATGTAAGCAATGGCCCGAGCTGAGGGGCCGTTAAAATTTCTGGTTTGCAGGTCATATTGCCTGGAACTTTTGAAGTCTTTAAATGCATCTTGAAAGCGGCCTTGCAAAAAATGGGCTATCCCGCGAAGGTAAGAGGCGGCCCCTGTGTCGCCATGGCTTTTTTGCATCTTGTGGTAGAGCTGGTCATATATTTGTTCGGCTTCTGAATAAAGATTATCATCAATGCAGGTATGACCGATAATATTCCAAACCTCAAGAGCATCAACCGGCAGCCCCTGCAAAACCTTGATGATTTGTTTAAGGTTTTTTTTAAGCCACTCTTTGCGCTGGTGATACCGCAGTTTTTTGAGGTTTTTCCAAGTATTTGGCCGTTCTACATCAAGTAGTTCCTGATACATTAATTAAATTTTCCAGGTGCCGGAGACTGTTTGGGTCCTATTAAATGAGCCGCCGATAATGCTATAGTCAACAATTAGTTGTCCAACCCCAAAGCTTAACCCAGCTGTTTTGTTCTGGTCCCAAAGCCCTGCCCGCAGTGCCAAGCCGTAGACAGGCCTTATTTCAACCCCGTAATGCGTGGTGGGGTCGCTTCCATTTTGGCCAAAAATATTTTGTAGATCAGCTGCTACGGTCATCTGCCTAATAGGTTTAATTGCAATTCCACTATTGACCGACATGCCAAAGCGTCTGGTTGAACCATTGCCAAATTTTATGTCGGTTGTTAGTAGTTCTTTCAGTGCTAAACCCAGCATTAGCTTATCGCCAAATCTGACCAAGCCACCCAGGTCAAAGCCTGCGCCAAAACCTCGAGTGTTAAGGTCGGTTAATTCTAAATCGTAGACATTTAAGTTTGCTCCCAGGGCGACCATTTCTTCGTAACCAGAGGCAATGGAGAGGGTATAGTAATTGGTGTTTTGGCTAAGGCTCTCATTCTTATCGGTCATGATAGTTAGCCCTCCGCCAAATTGGGCTTTGCCAGCCGGGGTGTTTTCTCGGTCGCTATAATTATAGCGGTCATCCCAATAACTAGGGCGGTAATAATGCGGCTGGTACCAAGTTGGGGCATAATAATAGTGCCTGGTTTGGTTAGCTACTTCGTTTAAAGCGGCCTTGGCAAAATCCTTGCCAACTTTGATGGTCCCTGAGGCTAGCTCCTTGACTGCTTTTTTAGCGATCTCTTTTTTTGAGATCTCTTGGCGAGTAATCTCTTCGCCCCTAGCTTTTTTTTCTTCCTCTTCTTCTTTGACGCTTTCGGCGACAGGCTCATCCTTTTCCACTGTTTGCTTTGTCCTGCCCCAATTCTTTTTGATAGTTCCTTTCTCATGCAAGTATTTAGCCCCCTCATAAGCAAACATAGAAGCCAGCCCAACTCCAGCGATCCAGGCAAAAGGGTTCATTCCTATTTCAAAGCAACCTTTTAAGGCAAAAGAATTATCACCGATCTTAATGTTTCGATTGTTTAGCTGATAGCTTCCAGCCAGATCAACTCCTGGGTTGATGGCAAAACCTGCCGGGTTCCAATACGCGGCAAAGGCATCATCAGCAATAGCTGTAAATGCTCCACCCATGCCAATGGCGCGGGGGGCATAAATAGCAAAAGCACTATTGGCCAAAAGAGAAACAGCGATCAGCAAAATAATTACTTTTTTCATAAAGATCCTCCTAGAATATTTGGCTAAATTTTAGCAAAATCAGCTTGTCAATACAAGACAGGGGTGTTAGAATTTTTTAGAGGTGCTTTGATGAATATAAATATTTTTGAGCGGGCTAAAGCGATTGTTTTAAGACCACTTGAGACTTGGCAAGAGATCAAAGGCGAAACTATTCCAGGGAAACAGCTTTTTATAAACTATGCTGCGCCCTTAGCTCTTATTCCTACTGTTTGTAGTTTGATTGGGATGACCTTAATTGGAATTAGAATGCCAGCCGGTGATATGCTTCGTATCCCTTTTTTAACGTCACTTAGCGGGGAGATCGCTGCTTATGTAGTTGGTTTACTTGGGATTTGGATTGGGGCTTGGGTAATGAAGTCATTAGCTTCTTTTTTTGGGGCAAAGTCAGATTTGGAACTTTCGTTAAAGGTGATGATCTTTTCGCTTACCCCGGCTTGGTTAGTTGGTGTTTTTGCGCTTATTCCCGGGCTGGCTATCCTTACTTTTGTTGGGATATTGTACACTGTTTATTTATTGACCAAGGGATTATCAATAGTTTTAGAGACCCCAGACAATAAGGTTATTCTATACACGGCAGCATTACTTGTGTTGGGTGCAATTATTAACTTTTTCCTTTCTGGGTGGGTGATGAGCCAATTTTATGGGCCAATGTATTTGAAGGCTTTAGCTGGTTAAACTTTAGCTGTTTATAGGTTTTTTATGGAAACTATCACCATTGCCGATCTTCTCTCTGAAAGTGCGGCAAAATATTCGGCCAACATTGCTTTTCAAAGCAGGGTGGGCAAGGACTATCGCCAACTAACCTTTTTGCAAGCAGCAAATTTTGCGGCAGCCCTTCAAGTGAAATTAGCCGAGCTTGGTGTTCTTAAAGGCGAGCGAGTTGCCTTGCTTTCAGAAAATCGACCAGAGTGGGCAATTTCATATTTAGCAATAACGTCACTTGGGGCAATTGTTGTCCCTCTTGACGCCATGCTTTCAAAAGATGATTTACTCCCTTTAATTGATGATTCAGGTAGCAAGGTTATTATCCTCTCAAAAAATTATCTTGATTTTATAGCTGGGACCAGATTAGAGAATTCTAAGATTTCAATGGAGGAAATCCTTTCTCTACACCCTTATACCCCCACAGCTCACACCTCATCTCAAGTTTCTCAGAATGACACTGCCGCCATTGTTTACACCTCGGGGACAACTGGTTTAGCCAAAGGGGTTGTTCTAACTCATAAAAACATCATGTCAAATGTTGCCGCTGTTTCTTCTCTCTTTGATTTAGGGCCAAAAGATAATTTCCTCTCAGTTTTGCCGCTGCATCACACTTTTGAGACTACAGCTGGCTTTTTGGTCCCTTTTTATAAGGGCTGCAAAATAACTTTTTCAGAAAGCCTTAAGTCACATTCTCTTTTGGCTAACATGCAAAAAACTAAAGTAACCGTGCTTTGTGGTGTCCCCCTTCTTTTTCAATTGTTCTATGATGGGATAAAGCGGGAGTTTGAGGAAAAGAATTTGGGGAAACTTTTTTCCGGTTTGATGTTTTTTTCGTCTTTTTTTAAAAAAATTATTGGTCTTAATCTTGGAAAATTTCTTTTTTCTATGGTCCATAAAAAATTTGGCGGCAAAATTAGGTTTTTTGTCTCTGGCGGAGCAGCGATTGACCCGTCTCTAATAGCTAATTTTGATTTAATGGGGTTTCCCGTTCTTCAAGGTTATGGTTTGTCGGAATCATCGCCAATTCTAACCTGTAATACTTTGAAGAATAATCGTTTAGGTTCGGTTGGTCAGCCGATTCCTGGGGTTGAGATCAAAATTGCCGGCACAGAGCCGGTGGGGGAGATATTGGCGTTTGGCCCTAATATAATGAAAGGGTATTATAAACGGAAAGAATTGGCTTCTAGGGTTTTGATCAATGGTTGGCTCTATACTGGTGATATTGGCTATCTTGATGAGGATAGTTATTTATATATTACCGGTCGGAGCAAAAATGTGATTGTGACCTCGTCAGGGGTTAATGTTTATCCTGAGGAGATGGAGGCTGTTTTAGATAAAATTCCAGCAGTCAAAGAAGCCTGTGTTTTTGGTGAGGAAAAAGAAGGGGGCGAGACAGTTTTCGCGGTCATTGTCCCGGACTTGGAGTACTTCAAAAAGCAGGGGCGAGATAAGTTTGAAGAGGTCCAGGCGACGATCGCCGAAGAGATTGCGGCAATTAATCGGCGAGTGGCGAATTTTAAGCGGATTGCTAGGTTTGTTGTCCGCGGCGAAGAGCTGCCCAAGACAAGGCTCAAAAAGGTTAAGCGATTTGAGCTAAGGAAGGAGCTGGGGATTTAAATGACAAATGACAAATTATGCGCCAAAGGCGCATCCGCCTCTGGCGGAAAAATGTCAAATGAAGGAATATTATCTGAGGAGATAAGAGGTTTGATCGCCAGGGTTGTCAAAGTGCCGGAAGAAAAGATTAGCTTAGATGCCAATTTGTTTACCGATCTTGGGGTTGATTCCATGCGCGGGATTGAGATCTTTTCGGCGATTGATCAAAAATATAATTTGAATGTGCCAGAGACAAAACTCAAAAATATCGAGACGCCAAGGGATATTGTTAAGCTAGTTCAATCGTTGCTGGCTAGTCAATAACCTTATTTAAAGGATACTCAATTATGCCCCGGGCTCCAGCTTTTTTCAGCTTGGGAATTAATTCTCTAACAATACTTTCATCAACTACTGTGTCAATATCAACCCAGGCTGGGTTTGAGAGTTCAGACACAGTTGGAGTTTGCAGGGCAGGGAGGAGCTTTAAAATATTGCGCAATTGGCTTTTGATAACGTTCATTTTAAGGCCAACCTTGGTTTCAGCGACTAGTGCCCCTTTAAGCATCATAATAATATTCTTAAGCTTGTCGTTTTTGCCGGGATCTTTTAAGCAATCCTGGTTAGCGATTACCACGGTGTTTGATTCCAGGAGGGTATCAATTATTTTTAGTTTATTAGCTTTTAGCGATGAGCCTGTTTCAGTCAGCTCTACAATTGCGTCTGCTAGCTCCGGTGGTTTGGCCTCTGTTGCCCCCCAAGAAAAATCAACTTGGGCTTTAACGTTATTTGTTTTGAGATATTTTTGGGTGACTTTAACTAATTCCGTGGCAATTCTTTTTCCTTTTAGGTCTTTAACTGATTTAAATTTTGAATTTTCAGGGACAGCCAGTACCCATCTAACTTTGCGCAGCCCTTGTTTGGCGTAAACAAGATCAGCTATTTTTTTGACCTTGCAGCCAGATTCTAAGACCCAGTCGCTGCCGGTTAACCCGCAATCAATAACCCCGGATTCAACATATCTGGCCATTTCCTGAGCGCGCGCGAGCGTAATCTCAATTTCTGGATCATCTACCACTGGATAATATGAGCGCGATGAAGATTTGATATTCCAACCAGCTTTACGAAATAGTTCAAAGGTTGATTCTTGCAGGCTTCCTTTTGGCAGGCCGATTTTTAGCTTTATTGACATAATAAATTCCTCCTGATCAAATTTCTCCGAATTTTATCACTGAGCTAAGTTTGTGGCAAGGACTATTTAATTTCGTTTCTTTCATCAACTAAAACAACTTTGGGTTTAACTTGGAGGGCTTCTTTTTCATCAACCAGACCATAGCTGATAATAATTAGTCTGTCACCTTTTTTACCCAACTTGGCAGCTGGTCCTCTTAAAGAAATTTCGCTTTTTTGGCCTTCGATAACATAAGTTTCAAACCTTTGGGAATTGTTAAAATTTAGGACCTGGACCTTTTCACCGGGGAAAAGGCCGGCTGCCTTAATTAGATCTTTGTCAATGCCAATGCTCCCCTGATAATAGAGGTTAAGGTCAGTGATAGTTG
Source organism: bacterium (assembly GCA_043811955.1). Lineage (GTDB taxonomy): Bacteria > Margulisbacteria > WOR-1 > O2-12-FULL-45-9 > O2-12-FULL-45-9 > JBDRMQ01. The sequence goes on from JBDRMQ010000095.1 coordinate 9,443, forward strand.
CCAGATGGATTTTTGACTTCATTATAGTAATTAACATTTAGATAAATTATAACGTATATACGGGAAAAGCTCAATATGGGGCATTGCGTTATAATATTTAATATTGTAGTATACTCGAGAAATCATGAAAACAATTGTTGCAATTTGTCTAATCTTTTTTTTGCTTGCTGCAACTGGTTTGGCTGCAACAGAAGAAGCAGTGGTTGTTGAAAAAGGGCCAAACTTTTGGCAAGAATTCGATGTTATTTTTTTTCAGACACTCCCTTTTGCTGGACTTTGGGGACATTTTCTTGAGCGGCAAATTTCAGGCTATGTCGCGCCTGGGGTAGCGGCGAACTGGAATACGATTGCCGCCTTTGCCATAATTGTCTCTGCCCGCAATGCTTTTATGCATGCCTCAAAAGTTATCGAGAAAAGCGGTTTGACAAAGTAATCTTATATAGTAAAATGCGTTTAATGAGAGCGAAATTTTTTGTTACCCTGTTTTTTCTCT
>JBDRMQ010000096.1:0-10160 GCA_043811955.1 bacterium
TTTGCAATTACTTTTGTGCAGAATGGTGGGACTGCAACCAATGCTTCAATCGGTTCATTAACAAACAATAGTGACGGAGCGCTCAGTGGGGGCGAAAGTGTTGTCAGGTGTGTGTTGAATCTCACTGGGACACCAAGTGGAACAGAGACAGTTGAAATAAAACCAGTGGCAGATTCAATTTATGACGCGGTGGGTAATGCAGCAGCCAACACTCAGACGACAAACGCGATAACACTCAATGACCAGCGGGCACCGACGGTTGAGAGTGTGTCATCAACGAAAGATGATGGGTCGTATGGGGTTGGGGTTGCGATCCCAATAACTGTAACCTTTGATGAGACCATGACAGTGACTGGTATGCCGACTATGGAGCTGTCGTTTGATAGTGGGAGTAAATGGGCGCAGTACACAGCAGGGACAGGGACAGTGACGCTAACTTTTGTCTATACAACTGAAGCAGGAGATAATACCGCAGATTTAGATTACGCTTCAAATTATGCGATTAATCTAAATGGTGGAACGATTAAAGATGCAGCAGGAAATGCGTCACTACTCGAATTACCAACAATGGGTGAGGCAGGCTCGCTCGGTGCGAATAAAGCAATTGTGGTTGATACGGCCAGTCCAACCATTGATCTGGGAGTAGTAGCGCCGGATAATAGTTCTGTGGTACTGGTTTTGAATGAGGGTGTTTACAATACAGAAAATGGCTCAGGAGCGCTTGATATTAATGATTTTTCAATTACTTTTACTCGGAATGGAGGGAGTGCAACCAACGCAACGATAGGCAGTTTAGATGATTGCTTTGGGGGAGGGTTGGCTGGAGGAGAATCAATGGTTGATGCGAATTTGAGTATTACCGGTACCCCAAGTGGTGTTGAGACAGTTGAGATCAAAGCCGTGGCAGATTCAATCTATGATGTGGTAGGGAATGCAATGGCCAACACACAAACGACAAATGCGCTGACGTTAGCTGATCAACAATCACCAAGTGTCACGAATGTAACGTCAACCAAAGACAATGGTGCTTACACAATTAATGAGGTTATTGGTATTACAGTGACCTTTGATGAAGCAGTTGATGTGGTAACAACAGGTGGAACACCGGCGATAACGCTTGAGACCGGGAGCACCGACCGCACAGCAACTTACGCTACTGGCACAGGCACTGCGACCTTGACCTTTAATTACACGGTTCAGGCAGGGGACACAAGCTCTGATTTGGATTACACAGCAACTAACGCCCTTCAATTAACCGGAGGGACAATTAAAGATGCCAGCGGCAATAACGCTACTCTGACCCTGTCGCTGCCGTTACAGTCCGGATCATTAAGCGCTAATAAGGCAATTGTAATTGATACCACAGCGCCAACTACTCCGACCAATAATGCACCAGCAGATGAAAGTAGTACAGGTGATAATACACCGATCCTAACGTGGGAAGCCTCAACTGATGTGGGTGGTTCAGGGGTTGTGAGCTACGAGGTCACAATTGGAGCAACTGTAGCGACGCAAGGAGCGACCACAAGTTACACCTGTGATGCTTTAACCGATGCCACCCATAGTTGGCAAGTGCGAGCAAAAGACTTAGCTGGAAACTGGAGCTCAAAGAGTACTGCCTTTGACTTGACCGTTGATACAGCAGGCCCAGATGTGACCAATGTGACGTCGACAAAGGACGATGGTTCATATGCTGCAGGGACATTGATTCCAATCACTGTAACCTTTAATGAAAGCGTGACAGTTGTTACAAGTGGCGGGACACCATATATTGAGCTTGAGACAGGTGATACAGATCGGCAAGCGAGTTATGCCAGTGGCAGTCCAGGGACAACGTTAACTTTTAATTACACAGTCCAAGCAGGAGATACAAGCTCAGATTTAGATTATACAGGAACAGGGGCTTTGAGCGTGAATGGTGGGACGATTAAAGATGGTGTAGCCAATAACGCGAATACAGCCTTTGTGGCCCCAGGACAGGCCAATTCATTGGGGGCGAATAAAGCGATCGTGATAGATACCACAGCACCAAGCACACCAACGAATGTGACCCCAGCAGATGCGAGCACGATAGCGGATAATACGCCGACGATGACGTGGGAGGCAGCTACAGATACAGGTGGGACAGGGGTGGTGACTTATGAAGTAACCTTAGATGGGTCGCTAACAACGCAAGGAGCAATAGCTGTTTACACTAGCGAAGCCTTGGCCGATGGAGCACACACCTGGCAGGTGCGAGCCAAAGACTCGGTTGGAAATTGGGGATCCAAGAGTACTGCCTTTAGTTTTACGGTAGATACAACTTCACCAACAGGAACTGGTTTGACGCTCTCTGATAGGTCAAGTGGTAGTTTGGTTTATACCAATGAATTGACGGTGACTGTTGAGGCAAGTGAAATCTCAGGTAGTCCAACCGAGATGATGCTTTCAGAGTCTGCAGTTTTTGCCGGGGCTAGCTGGGCTAGTTATGCTAATCCAACAACCTTTACTTTAAGTAGCGGGGATGGAACCAAGACTGTATATTACAAAACGCGGGATGCAGTGCTAAACGTGTCAGATACTTTGAGTGATTCTATTATTTTAGATCAAACAGCGCCGACTGCGCCAACTTTATTAACACCGACAAATAACACTTCAACCAATGAAACTGATCCAACTTTTAGCTGGTCTGCGGCAACTGACGCGCTGTCGGGGATCGGGAGTTATGAAATAACCATTAATAGTCCGGTTATTGCCACAACTTCAGCTACGAGCTATACGCCAACATCTGCTTTAAACGAAGGGGTACATACCTGGAATGTGCGAGCCCAAGACCAAGCAGAGAACTGGGGGGCTGCTTCGACAACTTATACAGTGACAATAGATGCGACAGCACCGATAGTTGACTTGCTAACTCCAGCTGGAGGAGAAGTAATCCCAGCGATTGGCCCAGCCTATGCAATCACCTGGACAGCCTCTGATGCAATTGCTTTGGCGACAAATCCGATAGCTTTGTATTATTCAATTGATGCTGGAACAACTTGGACAGCCATAACAACTGCAACAGCCAACGATGGATCACATGGCTGGGTTGTTCCAGAAACAACCACAACTGCCAGGGTAAAAATTGTGGCTACGGACGCGGCTGGAAATACCGCGACAGAAAGTAGTGGCAGTTTTAATATTGACGCGTCAGTCCCAACAGCTTCAATTGGGACCAGTGTTTCTGGTTCAGATACATCAATTGTTGTAACTTTTTCAGAGACAATGGATACTTCTAGTGCAGAAGCTGCTTTTTCAATTAGTCCTGATGTGGCTGGGAGTTTTAGCTGGAATGATGATAATACAGTGATGACCTTTACTCCAACCACTGGTTTTACCAGTGGAACAACGTATACCGTGGTTGTCTCAACTTCAGCGCGCAATGAAAGTGGTAACCCGCTTAGTGAAGAAGCAGAAGAAACAATTACTATTACCAGTGTTAGTTCTGATAGTACAGATCCAACAGTCATCATTAAAGTAGCGGGTCTAGCCATTGCAAACAATGATTTTATCAATGCGGATACCAGGTTTGATGTCTTTTTAACGGATAATGTCTCGCTCTCTGCTTCATCAATTGATTTGACCATTGATGGAAGTTCCGTGGCCTACAGTGTTGCTTCTTCGACTACAACGGCAATGGAAATAAGATATAGCGCAACTGGCTTATCTGTTGGGACGCACGTTATTACAGCTGAGGTCAGCGATAGCTCTGGTAATGTGACGACTAAAGAGGTAACTGGACTGCATGTTTCAGGTGAACCGCCAGTGGCTACTGGGGTAATTTCTGTGCCAATGATTGGCGGGGCTTCTGGAGCAGGGGCGGCGGCTAGTGGGGGGGGGGCCACGGTAGCCTATACATTGAACAAAAATACAAATATTACTTTTTATATGTATGGCTTGTCAGGTGAGATGGTCAACACCAGAAAATTTACCTCTGGAGTTGTTGGGGCCAAGGCAGGGTATAACCAGATAACAGTGAGCGGGACCTCTGATATTTCAGGGGCACCGTTGGCTAATGGTATTTATGTCTTCAAGTTAGTTTCTGATGGTAAAGTCATTGGGAAAGGAAAGATAGTTGTTTATAACTAATAGGAGCAGATGAAGAATTTAGCAAAAATATTTGTTTTATTATTTGTAATAAATATTTTAACTGGTTTTGTCTTGGCTAGTGAAAAAGTAGCCACGGATCCATCAAGGATTGGGGTGGGGGCAAGGCTTTTGGGGATGGGTAAAGGCTATATCGCTCAAGCAGATGACCTGTATGGTATTTTTATTAATCCCGCGGCCTTGGCTTCACTTTCAAAATGGCAGCTAACCAGTATGCAAGGTAAATTCATTAATGAATATGATTATTTAAATGCTGCTTATGCCGTACCAACTCGTTTGGGAACCTTTGGCATTGGCTATGTTGGCAGTGGTATTTCTTTTATTGGGGCTGCTGCTACTCAAGAGGTTATTGATGGAGTTAGAATTATTCCATCAACAACAGAGGGTGTTGCTTATAACTTTAGCGATCAAGTTCTCTTGCTTTCTTGGGGGAATAATTTAACCAAAAATGTTGCTTTGGGCGCAACCGTAAAGTTCTTTTCTCTAGGCATGTCTGGTCCTGGCATCTCAAATGGTTCAGCCGCAGGGCGGGAGATTGATCTTGGTTTGGTTTTTAGACCTAATACTATTTTGGGCTTGGCGGCTGTTTATCAAAATGCTCTTTCTTTTGATGCCGGTGGAAAAATTAGTTGGGCTAATGGCTCACAAGAGACTTTGCGCTCAACTTTTAAATTAGGCTTAAGTTTAAATCTACTTGGACCAAAAGGGTTGTTTTATTTGGGGGATAACTTATTAACAGCTAATATTGACCGCGATATTTTTCCTAAAGAATCAGCTGGTGATCCTGATATTCCCTCTTTGTGGCATACTGGCCTTGAATGGTCTCCCTCTGAATATATTGATCTTCGACTGGGAATTGACCAAGATATAATTGGTACAGGAGGGACAGGATTACTTGATGTTTCGAATAACTTTACCTCAGGGATTGGCTTATATTTTGATAGTTTTCGTTTTGATTATGCCTATCACCAGTACAATGAATTGAGCGATAATGACACTCATTATTTTTCGCTGACTTATGGTGTGGACAATAAAAGAAAGCAGAAATCAGTGGCGGAGAAAAAAGAGGTCGGCTTTATAGAGGTCTTTTTGACGGGAAAGGAAGACGCTGAAGAAGTTAAGGACGCAGTAGTCGTAGAAATGGTCAAGGTAGAGATACCAAAAGTTGAAGAAGAGATTGTCGTTCCTCCGGAACTGCTTGAAGAGGTCCCAACTGTGGCTGAAGTTGTGAAAGAAGAGTTGGTTCCAGTTGATGAAATGACTGTTTATGACGAAAAAACTGTGATTTCTGGTCGTTTGACCAGCCGACGAATCAGTAAACTAATGATTAATGGTGTTAAAATTCCGATCAAAAATGGCAAGTTTACCGCTAATCTCCCTTTAAATATTGGCAAAAATTTATTTGTTTTTCAAGGTTTTGATAAGCGGGGACAATTAATTGATGCCAAGGAAGTTAAGATCCTTAGAATGGCAAATATTACCGATCTTGCGCCTGACTACTGGGCAAAAAATGCAATCGAGCAGTTGGTAACTTTAGGGATACTTGGGCTATATCCAGATGGAACTTTTAGGCCTGAAGAAAAAGTGAGCCGGATCTATTTCTTAATGGATATTCTGCGAGCTGGCAATATTTCTTCTCTTGAAGTTGTGAGTTTTCCTTTTACGGATGTGGCGCTAGATGATCCAATTGCCCCCTTTGTTTTGGCTGGTTATGAAGCGGAAATAACCAAGGGTTATCCAAACAAAACTTTTCGGCCCTGGGAAAAGACCAGTCGGGCAGAAGGGGTTGTTATGATCGTCAGATTTTCAAATTTAACCCTGCCCTCAAGGCTTGATGAGCGGCCTTATGAAGATGTTGGCGCAAGACACTGGGCAATAAAAGAGATTTCAACGGCCAAAGAGCGAAGTATGATCAGGTTTGTCCTAGAAAATTTTGATCCAGACAAGAAAATAACCAGGGCTGAAATGGCTAGTTCCCTGGCTAAGGTTAAATTTATTTCAGACCAAATTGATGCTATGATGAACTGGGATGGCAATTAAAGGCATTGGCATAGATATTATAGAGATTGAGCGGATCAGAGAAGCTATTGAGCGTTTTGATCAGAAATTTTTGGGTAAAGTTTTTACGCGAGGCGAAATTCAGTATTGCACTCGCGGAAAAAGATATGGCTTTCCTGAATTTGCTGTTCGTTTTGCCGCTAAAGAAGCTTATTCCAAGGCTATTGGGACCGGAATTTTAGGGCTTGGGCGAGGAAATCAAGGAATTAAATTGACCGAAGTTGAAATTGTGAATAATTCTTTGGGAAAGCCTCATCTGGCAATAGAGGGTAAAATTATGGAAAATGTTCATGTTAGCCTATCTCATTCAAGGGATTATGCTGTAGCATCAGTTTATGTGGAAGAATAAATTTAGTATTTTACTACCCAAGCGTAAATCCGAGTCACACAAAGGTGATTATGGCTGGGTTTTAATTGTAGCAGGTTCGTCTGGCATGAGCGGCGCGGCGATTTTAGCTTCACGCGGCTCACTTCGCTCAGGTGCTGGATTAACTTATTTGGCGGTTCCCAAGAAACTAGTTGATCAGGTTGATCTGGCCACCCCTGAAGTTATTACCCTTTCTTTTGATCAAATAAAAAATATTAAACCCAATGTTATGGTTATTGGGCCTGGTCTTGGTTTATCGTCCAACTCGGTAAATTTAATTAAAAAACTCCTCACTTCTCACGCCTCATACCTCACGTCTTTTATTCTTGACGCCGATGCTTTAAATATCATTGCTAAGGACCCTGGTTTATTGAAGAAGGCGCAGGCAAAAGCAAAAGTTATTATAACCCCACACCCAGGTGAGATGGCACGTTTAATCAAGAAAAAGGTTGAATATGTCCAGGCCAATCGCCGCCGAGTCGCGAAAGAATTTGCCCAAAAAAATAAGTGCATCGTGGTGCTCAAGGGTTATCAAACCATTGTGGCTGATCCCTGCGGCGAGCTCTTACAGAATTCAACTGGTAATCCAGGGATGGCAACAGCAGGAGTCGGGGATGTTTTAGCTGGAATGATTGGCGCGCTGGTAGCTCAGGGGATATTGCCTTTTGAGGCCGCGACTTTAGGGGTATATTTGCATGGTTTAGCCGGGGACTTGGCAGCTTCTGAAAAAGGTGAATATAGCTTGATCGCGAGTGATTTAGTGGAGAAAATCCCCAATGCGTTACGAAAAACTAGTTGAAAATTTAGGACAAAAAGTAGAGGATATTTTTTCCGAGTTTGGCCACGTGACTTTTTTGGCTTGGCGGGTTATGGTCGGGATATTTCGCGGTCAGCTTAATTGGAAGCTTGCGCTTGAACAAATGGTTAAAATTGGGGTAGAGTCTATTCCCCTGGCTTTGACCACCTCTATTTTTGTGGGGATGGTTTTTGCGGTCCAAATTGCTGGGGAATTCACCAAGTTTGGGGCGGGCAAATTTGTCGGCGGGGTAATGGCGATTGCCATGGCTAGAGAGCTGGGACCGGCGATAACAGGGATTGTTGTCGCGGCTCGGGTCGCGGCTGCTATTGCCGCGGAGCTGGGGACAATGAAAGTGACCGAACAAATAGACGCCCTTCAAGCTTTAGGCACAACTCCGGAAAAATATTTGGTTTTGCCCAGGTTTGTTGCCACCACAATTATGTTGCCACTCTTAACTGTTTTAACAATTATTACAGGTTTTTGGGGAGCCTATCTTGTCGCTACTTATATTGTGAAAATAAATCCAGTCCAATTTATGGACACTGCCCAAAACATGCTCAAGACCTGGGATATTTGGGGAGGGTTAATTAAGACAGCGGTTTTTGGCATGATGATTGCCATAATTGCTTCTTACCGCGGGTTACACACCAAGGGCGGGGCAAAGGGGGTGGGGGAAGCAACAACTTCTTCTGTTGTTACAACCTTGATTTCCCTTTTTATAGTAAACTATTTCTTGTCAATCTTATTTTTTAAATGATCAAATTAGAAAAATTAACTAAATATTTTGGAACAAAAAAAATCTTAGAGGGGATTGACCTTGAAATTGGGGCCGGTCAATCGGTCGCGATTATTGGTCCCTCTGGTTGCGGCAAAAGCACTCTTTTGAAATTATTAATAAAACTAGACATCCCAACCTCTGGCAAAATCTTTATCAACAACCAAGAAGTTAATCGCTTAACCGAAAACCAATTAATTGATTTGCGTAAAAAAATTGGGATGATCTTTCAAACTTCGGCTTTATTTGATTCAATGACTGTTTTTGAAAACGTGGCTTTTGCCCTGCGTGAACACACCAAGAAAACAGAAGGGGAGATTAAAAAAATTGTTTACGGCAAGCTTGATATGGTTGAGCTTGAGGGGACCGAAAATCTAATGCCTTCTGAGCTCTCTGGCGGGATGCAGCGCAGGGTCTGTATTGCCCGGGCCCTGGCTTTTGATCCCAGGATAATCTTGTATGATGAGCCGACCACTGGTCTTGACCCAATTACCGCTGTAACTATTGAGAACTTAATGATAAAATTAAAGCGAGAATTAAAGGCAACATCAATTATCGTAACGCATGTGTTGCAAACGGTTTATCGGACAACAGATAAGATTTACTTGCTTTCTGACGGGAAATTGATTGATGTAGGGACGCCCCAAGAGGCCCAGAGCTCAAAAGACACACAGGTCAAGGAATTCATTACAGGGGGGTTGTGAGCCATGAAATTATCAACGTCAGCTAAAGTTGGTATAATAACCATAGTTTCTCTAATTGCCCTCTCAATGTTAATAATCTGGAAGACTGATTTCTTAAATATTAGCTCTGGTTATGAGCTTAAAGGCTCTTTTAATAGTATTGAAGGATTAACAATTGGTTCTGAAATTCGTTACCGTGGTTTTAGTGTTGGCAAGGTTTTGCGGATTGACCCGGGTCCTTATGAGATTGCTTTAAATGGCGTGGTGTATGGCCACATTAAATTCCCGCTTGATTCACAGCTGCGGATTGCTTATGACGGGATTGTTGGCCAGAAATATCTGGAGATAATTCCAGGGACAGCTGATGTGATTTATGCTCCGCCTGCTGTTTTGTACGGCATAAAAACCTCAGGAATTGTTGACTTTATCGATATTGGTTCACAAAATCTGGTTGAGACAAAAAAAATCTTAGAGAATATTCGAGGAATGATTGCCGACCCTGCGTTCAAGCGGGCTTTTACAGGGACTGTTTTGGTGGCTAACCAAGTTGCCAAGGATATGCAAAAATTGACCGCGGAGTTGCGTGAAACAAATAAAGGGATAAGAGAAATTGTGGCGGATCCTGCCTTTCAAAAAGCAGTTAAAGGGACCATTCGAGAAACAGAAAAAACCCTTTCTTCTGCGAATAAGTTTTTCGATTCAGTGGGAAGCATGAATGTGCGAGTTTCGGGCGGGGTTGACTTGGGGACTGTTGCAAATGCTGTTGGTGGTAATCTTGATATTGTCCAATCTGATCGGGGCTACTTTCGCTTAGGCATAGGAGAGGGTCAAGCTACAAGGCAAATTAGCCTTCATGATGTCCTTTTTAACTCAAAAGTTACTGATGACTTTGGTTTTCGCCTTGGTGTTATTAATAATCAATTGGGCGGCGGCGTAGCATTTTACCCCTCAAGAAAAACAACTTTCCGTGGGGATATTTATGATATTAATAATGAAGATGTTACCACAAGTAATCGACTTTGGCCCAAGCTGCGCTTAGGTTATGAGTTTGAGATGAGAGAATACATGGATTTAGCAGTTAAAGGTGATGATCTCCTTAACTCTGGTGAGCGAAATGTTACCATTGGGATTACTGTTAAACCTCCTGGCGAGAGAATTTACTAAATTTATTAATTGAGGAGGTGAAAATATGCTTAAAAAATTTCTTTTGTCACTCTTAGTAGCTCTTTTTATAGCTACATCATCACAGGCTTTAATGAGCGTTGGGTTGTTAGGTGCTGGTTATACCACAGGTGGACAAACAAGCTGGGGTTACGGCTTAGAGGTCGAAGTCCCAGTTTTACCGATCCC
>JBDRMQ010000097.1:0-7141 GCA_043811955.1 bacterium
CTACCTTATAACCTGCTTCTTTTAAAATTGAGCTAATCATCACCGCAGTAGAACCCTTGCCATTGGTTCCGGCTATGTGAATGGATTTAAATTTCAAATGAGGATTATTTAGTTTTTCTAAAAGATAGGTAATGCGCTCCAACCCAAGGTTCATGCCAAATTTTTGGAGGGAATTTAAATATGAATATTTCATCCTAATAATTCCCCACATTAAAATGTGGGGTCGCAACCCCATAATAAATTATGGGGAATCATACAATCAGCCGATACAAAAAATCAATAATGCCAAACAAAATTGAAGAACCAAACATGACGATCATAATTAAAATTAAAAAGCTGTACTGCTGCATTCGGTAAAATGACTCCAAATATTGATACGGCAAGACCCCTTCTAAAATTTTTGAACCATCAAGTGGTGGAATTGGAATTAGATTAAAAACGCCCAAGGCTAAATTAATCCAAATTGTGTAAGAGAGGATTGTATTCAAAAGCGGGTAATCAAAGGGCAAAGTCTTATAGACAATAGCGACTACCCAAGCAAAAAAGAAATTAGAAAGCGGGCCGGCCAAACTAACATAAATTGTCCCTTTGCGTGGATCGCGAAAGTTGTAAGGGTTAATCGGCACAGGCTTGGCCCAGCCAAAACGAACCAAGATAAGCATGATAAAACCGATCGGATCAATATGGCTAATTGGGTTAAGGGTCAGCCGTCCAGCCTGCCGAGGGGTTGGATCACCCAAAACATCCGCCACTTTGGCATGAGCAAACTCATGGACTGTGATAGTAATCAAAATAATTGGTAACCCTATCAATAAACTAGTTAAGCTAAACATTTTAACCTCCTGCTCGCTAACTCAAGCTCTCGGATGAGCCTTATTATACATTCGCTTCAAACGCTCCCTCGACACTGACGTATAAATCTGGGTCGTTGAAATATCTGCGTGTCCGAGCATCTCTTGCACTGAGCGTAAATCTGCCCCTTTTTCAAGTAGATGCGTGGCAAAGCTGTGCCGCAGTGTGTGAGGGGAAGTTTTCCCCTTCACCCCGGTCAGTTTAACATATTTTTTTATGGTGAGCCAGAGACCCTGGCGAGAGAGCCTTTGCCCGTTTTTATCCAAAAACAGGGCTTGTTTATCCTTTTGCGGAAATTCTGGCCGCCCTTTTTCTAAATACTCTTTAACCAAGCGAAGGGTCATCTTATTGATCGGCACAATCCGCTCTTTTGAGCCTTTACCTAAACACTTAACAAAAGAGACCGACATGTTAATGTCAGATAAATTCAAATTAACGGCCTCGCTCGCCCGCATCCCTGTAGCGTAAAGGAGCTCCATCATGGCCAAATCACGCAAAGTGAAAAAAGTCTTTTCTTTTGGAGAAGAGATTAGCTTAATTGTTTCGCTAATACTTAATGATTTTGGCAAACGTTTGGCTTTTCTAGGCAACTTTATATCAATCGTTGGATTATCTTCAATCAAATCTTCACGCAATTGATAATTAAAAAATGACTTGAGGCAAGCCAGCCTTCGCTCAGTGGTTGTAATCGCATACCCTTTATCATAAAGGACCTCTAAGTAACTTTTGATCAAATCACGATCAACCCTGCGGCCTTTAGCAAATTTTGTAAACTCTTTTAAATCACGCCGATACGAGGTAATTGTGTGTTCAGAATAACCCCGCTCAATTTTGATAAAATCTAAGAAGTCTTTGATTTGTGTTTCCATTGTGCAATCATAATCCCAATCATCGTTTTATTATCCTTGATCTTACCGGCATGGAGCAGATCAACACAAGCTTCAAGGTCAATCAACTCAACCTCTACAAATTCGTCCTCATCAGGATTAGGGGCCATCATTTGCAGGTCTGCCGCCCAATAAAAGCGCAAAACTTCATCAGAATAACCAGGGCTGGTGTAACCTTCAAAAACCTTCTCAACCTTGGCTGCTCGAAAGCCAGTTTCTTCTTCTAATTCCCGCTTTGCGGCTGCTGCTCCATCCTCACCAGGTCGCGGCACCCCAGCCGGTATTTCTAAGGTTACAGTCTTAACTGGCTGGCGAAATTGGCGCACTAACACCAACTCGTCATCCTCAGTTACAGCCACCACAGCCACTGCGCCTGGATGTTTAACAACATCCCGACCAGAAGTTTTTCCATTAGGTAATTCAACCGTATCTCGCGTTACCTCAAGCAGAGTCCCTTTGTACTTTTGCTCACTTGCCAGCTCTTTCTCAATTAAATTTTTCATTTTATCCCCTTCAACACAACCAATAAAACCATATTTAGAACAACTTCTGCTCCAGTTGCCAACTCATTAACATTAGCAAACTCTTTCGTCGTATGAACTTGGTGCATCCCAGAACCAAAAATCACAGTTGGAACCCCTGCCTCATTAAAAATATTAGCGTCAGAGCCACCACCAGTCTGTTGCAAAACCGGCTTTAAACCAGCCTTTTCAACCGCAGCAAGAGCTGCCTTCATCACCTGACTAGATTTTTTGATTTCAAAAGAATTATAAACTTTTTCGACCGTAACTTTTAATCTTGCCCCAAACCTTAAACAAGTCTTTTTTAAAATTTTTTTCATGTGGTCAATCTGCTTTTTAAGCTTAGCCGGATTATGGCTCCGTGCCTCCCCTTTTATTTCCACCTTATCAGGAACAACATTTGTTGCCTTGCCCCCTTTAATAACCCCAATATTTGAAGTGGTCTCGTTGTCAATTCGGCCAAACCTCATCTTGGCAATAGCAATTGAAGCAACCTTGATAGCGTTAATTCCTTGCTCTGGATGAATCCCGGCGTGAGCTGATTTACCGTAAATTTTAGCAGTGATATTTTGCTGGGCCGGGGCCTTATAAATAATTTCATGAGGTTTGCCGTGATCAAGCGTAATACAAAAATCTCCGCTAAAAACTCGGCGAGGCAAACAGCGTGCTCCCACCAAACCAATTTCTTCTGCTACAGTAAAAATAACCCTAATTGGTGGGTGCGCCAGCTTTTGTTCTTTAATAGTCCGCAAAACTTCAAGGATCACTGCTACCCCGGTCTTGTCATCCGCCCCAAGCACAGTATGTCCCTCTGAATAGATGTGATTGCCTTTTTGGACCGGCTTAATCTTTTTGCCTGGCGCGACAGTATCAACATGGGCATTGAGGATAATCCGCTTCCCTTTGCCGGGCAGATCAACAATTAAATTCCCGACTTCACCTTCTGCGGGCTTGCCAACCTGATAAGGTTTTAACCCAAGTTTTTTCAACTCTTTCTCAAGATAGGCCACAACCTTAGCTTCTTTTAACGAAAGGCTATCGATTTTTACCAAAGCCTTAAAAGTATTGATTAGACGCTTTTTATTTATCATTTAAAATGATCAAACCCTTCTTTAGCTTTTGTGGCTTTCCCTGACTTATCAATCAAGAAAATCCTTTGCTTTTTGGCAACTATCTCACCAACTATTTTCGCCCCAATTTTTCTGGCCAAGGCATTTGAACCAGTAAAAACAAGCTCATATTCTTCACCGCCATATAAAGCTTGGTCAATTGTTGCTCCAGAAGCCTTGGGAATTGCGTCAAGGTTGATTCTAGCACCAACACAGCTAGCCTTACAAACTTCTTGAATTGATCTGACCAATCCGTCACTTGAGTCAATCATGGCTGTCGCTTTTTTTGATTTTGCTATTGTTCTTGACTCTTTAAGTCGTATGTCCTGTGTCCTATGTCCTATGTCGTAATTGAGAGAGGCCGGGCCGCCAAATTTTCCAGTGACCATAATTGCGTCGCCAACTTTTGCGCCAGACCGTTTAAGCAAATATTTTTTCTCAACCTCTCCCAGCAAGGTAATGGTAAGCATTAAATTTTTGGGTGAGCGGACAGTATCGCCGCCAACAATTGAGATTTTGTGTTTTTTAGCCAGCTTATTTATCCCTTTAGCTATTTTGAGCAAATTTTGAGCGTTAAATCTTGCCGGGGCTGTGACAGAAATAACAGCAAAAGTCGGCACTCCACCCATCGCCGCAATATCTGAGATATTCACGGCCAGAGCTTTATGCCCTAATTTTTCATAAGGGAAATTCTTACTAAGCTTAAAATGGATACTCTCCACCAAAGTATCAACCGTTATCAACAATAATTTAGATCTCTCGACCCCCGCTGTCCCTTCGGAGGAAAAGGAGAGGGGGTTTCTGATCGCCGCACAATCATCACCAATGCCTAAAACAACATTTTTTGAAGCTGTTTTAAATTTTTTAGAGAGCAAGTCAATCAAGCCAAATTCACCAAGACTTGAAAGTTTCATTTTAATGCTTCCGACGAAACCTTCATGGCGCAGAATTCACCGCACATGGAGCAGACATCGCCAGTCGCCAGTCCTTTGTCCTTGGTCCTACGCTCGTGGATCGCCCTAGCTTTGACAGGGTCAATTGCCAGGTCAATCTGCTTCCCCCAGTTTAATTCTTTCCGCGCCTTGGACATGGCAATATCCCAGTCCCGAGCGCCAGGAATCCCGCGGGCAATATCCGCACAGTGTGCCGCAATGCGCGAAGCAATTATCCCTTCCTTAACATCTTCAGCTTCTGGTAAGCCAAGATGCTCAGTCGGCGTCACATAGCAAAGGAAATCTGCCCCTGAGACCGCAGCCAAAGTCCCGCCAATGGCACAGGTAATATGATCATAGCCAGGCGCCACATCAGTTGGCAGCGGCCCGAGCACATAAAACGGCGCGTTATGGCAATATTTTTTCTGCATTTGCATCTGTTCTATAATTTCGTTATATGGGACATGGCCAGGCCCTTCAATAATCACCTGAACTCCAGCTTCCCAGGCTCGTTTAGTCAATTCACCTAAAGTTTTAAGCTCCCCTATTTGTGCTTCGTCCCCTGCATCAACAATTGAGCCAGGCCTCATCCCATCACCTAGCGACATAGTCACATCATACTTTTGAGCAATTTCTAAAAGGCGATCGTAGTTTTCAAAAAACGGGTTCTCCTGGTCATGATCCAAGATCCACTTCATCATCATCGCTCCACCGCGGGAAACAACTTGCATTAAACGGGGGTGATCTTTTAAAGCTTGAATAGATTTTCTCGTTACTCCGCAGTGGATCGTCATAAAATCAACACCCTCAATAGCTTGCTGTTCAACAACTGAGAACATCCCGTCAACAGTCATCTTTTTTTCAGCAACTGCCTGGTAAATTGGGACTGTACCAAGAGGAATCGGACATTTAGCAATAATCGCCTGGCGGATGGCGGTAATGTCACCACCGGTTGAAAGATCCATTACAGTGTCAGCTTTAGCTTGTAGGCAAACTTTTAACTTCTCAAGCTCATCATCTAGGTTAGGGTAATCAGCAGAGTTGCCAATATTGGCGTTTACTTTGATTTTTAAACCCTTGCCAACCCCGATCGGCCGACAGTTTTTATGGTTAGGGTTAACAGGGATTGAAATTGTACCATCGGCCAGGCCTTTTTGAATATCGCTCACATCGCGATGCTCAATTTCAGCCACTAGCCGCATTTCTTTGGTAATATTGCCTTTGAGGGCTTCCTGTCTCTGCGTCATAAATTTATCCTTGTAATCTCCTTGTAATTTATTATAATTCACCCAGGAAGATAAAGCAAAGTTTTAGGAGGAAAAAACATGGAAAATAAAAATAGGATTCACATTAGTTTGTCGTTTTTAATTTGCTCATTTGTCATTATCGCTCTAGCGATGGGTTGTGGTACCTCAACTAGCACTGACACTTCAACCACTACCACAACAGTCGTGGCCGCTTCAATCACCCTCTCTGGCACACTCAATTCAAGGATCATTAGCTCACTTGGAGTCAAAGCTATGGCTGCTGTTTCAGGCTATGATGTTGTAGCCATTGATAGCGATTCTGGCGCAACCTATCATGGAACAACCGATTCTTCAGGGGGCTTTTCCATTTCTATACCAGGGTCAGGCTCTTACGAGGTTAGTCTAATCACTAGCGGGTCAACATACTTTGGCCCAATTGTCATGTCAGGCGATTCATCAAGTTCAGAAGTTGTCATGGGAATTGAACCCTCAAGCGATACAGCTCTTGGCACAATTGTAGTTGATAGCTCATCAGGAATTGCTAAACCATCAACTGAACCCTCAACTATTCTTGATACAGATGATACGGCGAAAGCTAGCGCTGGTGTTCCCAGTGGTGCAGGTAGTGTGGGAAAAGAAGCTGTCTCTGGGGTAACAACGCGAGAAACAGGGGCAGACAAAGATAAAGACGGTATTCCCGATCTCTTTGATGCAGACGAAGACGGCAATGGTATCCGTGATGGCATTGCCTCAACTCCGTCAACAGCAACCGTTTCAAGCAATACTGTTGAATCTGTCTCTATTAGCAGTAATATTTGGGCAGACCATGGCACCACTAATTCCGCAGAAAATTTAATTGCCATGAGAATCCATGTTTACCCAATCTCGGGTCATGCCAGTGAAATCACCAGCGTTGAATGCGTGGGTGTCCCATCTTCCATCAGTAATATTGCGACTATCAGACACGCTAGCTCATTGGGAGATCCAGCTGATTATCCAACAGAAAATTCTCTTTGGGCTGATGATAACCACCAATTGTACTTAAGTACTACCCTCGCCAACAATCACTGGATTGTCTCTATCAAACCTAAAGCAATTATGAGCGTGGGAGACACGTTTACGGTTAGGGTTTATTACACTAGTGGAACATATCAAGATTTCTTCCTGCCCATAGCTTATGTTTTAACTGACTGGGCTCGCATTACAACTTACAATGGCACTACCCTAGCTAACACAGAAGGCCAAAACTCAACAACTGAAGCCAGAAGTTTCGCAACTTCTACCCTTGAAGTAGTCTTTACTAAACCACTTGATGAAGATGGTGATGTCCTTGATGGTTTAACTTACTCAATTATTGTTGCTACAGTTGAAGCTGATGGCAACGGGATTCTACCTATACCAACTAATGTCAATGATAATGAGTATCGCGCAACCTCTTACCCTTCAGCTTTCACAGTTGGCACAGACACAATCACAGTCTCATTACATGATCTAGTCACACTTGAAGCTGGCTCATACTTCTATATTACCCCTGTTGCAGAATCATCCGACGGCCAGAGGAACGGGGCTGAGACCTGGTTTAAGAAGGAGTGA
>JBDRMQ010000098.1:0-2771 GCA_043811955.1 bacterium
AACAACTCGGTTCGCCTATGGCGAACCTACAACCTACAACAAACAACCGAATGAACTATATTATATAATAATTCATCAATAGTTGTAAGTTGTTAGTTGTAGCCCCGCCTTTGGCGGGGCGTGTTGTTAGTTATTTGGGCGAGAGAGGACTTGAACCTCCATGCCTTACGGCGCTAGATCCTAAGTCTAGTGCGTCTGCCAATTCCGCCACTCGCCCACGAAAACAACCCTGCCTACCGGCAGGTCCGCGCCCAGCAGGACTCGAACCTGCGGCCTACAGATTAGAAATCTGTTGCTCTATCCAGCTGAGCTATGGGCGCAAAAATAAAAAAATCGAACTTACTGAACGAAGTTCGAACCTATTTCGAACAAGCATTATTATAAGCGATTTTATGATATTCATCAAATAGGAAGTTTGGCCAATGTAATTTGTGCGCCAATCTCGAATAAATTGATTTGACCGCTAATTTGTCGGCTGAGATTCTGATACAATCGGGACGAGATAGGATCGCAAAGAAAAAGAGCTATCGGGATGTTCTTCTTAGCTGCTTCTTTTATCGTATACATCGTTCCGCGTGATTCGCCATAGAGATACGCAACTAGAGCGTCCGAATTTTCCACCAGCTTCCTATTCCGCCGAAACAATCCCGCAACCACTTCTTGCCTTGTTGGGTCTGGAAGAACTGTTCCCCAATCTATTACTCCGCCCTTTTTGGCGAATTCGCCGATTTCTTGTCTAACTGAATATGGAAAACCAGAAAAGTAGCTCCATGCCGAATAAATGACTCCTCTGTATGCCTTGCCAGCTCTAAGAAGCGCAGAGATAACATAGGAATCAGTCCCCATTGCTCCGCCGGAATTTATATAGCACTCCTTCTCCAGAAGATGTGAAACAACCTTGCGAATATGGAAACGAAAATTCTCCGGAAGTTTTCTTGAACCGACGATACCGACGTATTTCATGCCAACCGCCCCTCCAAGTATTCGTTGTAGATTTACACTTATCGTTGTAATTATACCAAGTATATTTATGTCTTGTCAAGTAGTTTTTACAAGTTATTATGTAATTATTGAATAATTACATGGGGCATGTTAAAATTCCCAAAAGACCGGGGAAGGCAGAATGATTAAAAACAGATTAAAGATATTGCTGGCCGAACGCGATTTGAATTATTCCAAACTCTCAAAAATGACGGGCATATCGGTCAACGCCCTTTCCCAAATGGGCAAAGCTGGCGGTACTGGTTCCCGTCAGATTCGCTATGCGATTTTAGATAAATTATGCGAAGCACTAAATTGTGGGATTGGCGATTTGCTGATTAGGGTTACAGAAAAGAAGAAAATGAAAAAATAAGCGCCAATTTGATTGAATTGCCCGATACTATGATTTTTAAGTTTCCCCTCTGTTTCATTTTTGCCCTGTTTTATCGAAGATAAATCAAAGCCCTGGCCGACTTCTCCTGAAGATAAAAAGAAGATAAAAAGAAAAAATGAAATTTTGAGCGATTTTTGTCGAAATATATATAGGACAGAAGACATGATATGCACTGTCCGTAAAAATTAGATGCCCAATGAGGCTAACAAAGGTCGATATCTGATATTTAAAAGGATAAAAAATAATTAAGGAGGTATTCAAAAATGGGAATTATTTCGAGTGTTAGACAGGGATTACGTTCGGCATATGGTTTGGTGAGATTTGGTCCGCACGCTTGGATTCATAGCCAAGCCATTCTTAAAGCTACTGATCGAATGATGAATGCTGGAAAATTAAGAGTTGGTCCTTTCGTGCCAACGGTCCAATCAGGCAAAATTGGAGATGATTTATTTCGCAAGGTGGAAAATATCGATCGTATCGCGGCAAGTAATTTATTGTTTGATAAAAATGATGATCAAATCAGACCTCAAACTTTAGTTGGGGCTGGAGCTGATCGATATGATGTTGCGAGTAGAGATCGGTTGTTTTATGAAGGGCAGAGAGCTGAAACTCCCAGATTAGGACTATCGGGACAACCTCTAAGATGGAACACTTCCTTAACCTTGTTCGCGCAAAAGCCGGGGCTGCTTGCCCGCGCGATTACTTGGCTGAGAAAATAAAAGAAAAATAAAAGAAAGTTTTTTATGCTGATAAGAGAATTGAATGCCAGAAAAGGAACCATCTTGCCGAGAACGGTAAGGCAGAATCTTTGCCAAAGAATGCAAGGCAAAAAAGGAATGGGTGTTTTAGGAGCACGAGATGTGTTGCTGAATTGGACGATCGGGTCAATGCCCATGATTGCCGAAGAGTATGGAGTCAAACTTCAGGTGATAGATGGAATCCAGCATTATCGGTTTGGTTTTGTCCAAGCAGAAAATTTGATCAGGGTTTCAAATACGGACAATTTTGCAGAAGACCCGGGAAAGAAGATGATAGCTCTTTTTACGTCTGTTCACGATATTGGTCGCATGATGGTTGGAAGCGGAGCTTCAGTTGATCGTTATCCGGGTCAGAGTAATTTTCTTCACCCTGTAGTTGGGGCAATGATGTTAAGGGAAGCATTTGAGCCAGTTATGAGAGAGCTTGCCAATGACATTGTTAATTTGCTGAATGCGCTGGTAACTACTGCGGAAAGGCATACTTTATCAATCGGCCTAACGGCCTCTCAGGTTGAAAAGCAAAGAATTTCTGAAATTGAGGTTTCTCCGTATCATTTGTCTAGAGGCGCTTTACTTATGGCTGATGTTGAAATGGGTAAATATGGTAAATATGCTCATTTGGTCGCCCTGGCCGACTT
>JBDRMQ010000099.1:0-3510 GCA_043811955.1 bacterium
CCAGGCTGGGATCAAAACCCATGATATTACTACAAAAATTTATGACACCAAAAAAGTTTCGAGCATTTTGCTTTTTTCCGCGGTGCTCTCAACCCTTGAGACGTCAGAGAATAAGAAAGTGGCTTGGGCAGTTGTTTCTAAGAGTGTTATTGACCGCTTTAATGCTAAAGCTGAAGACCTGGTTGGCCTGGTCGATCATATTCGTTCAATTGGCGGGATTGAGGTCGCGATCTTGTTTAGGGAAGAAAAAGATCAGGTCAAGGTTAACTTTCGCTCAAAAGATAAGATTAATGTTTCTCTTATTGCTAAGAAATTCGCTGGAGGAGGGCATGTTCGGGCGGCTGGGGCGATCTTTAATGAAGACATAGATAGTGTCAAGAAAAAAGTTTTAGACGAGGTTTTGAGCCTAACTTAGCTTATGGAAGGTATTATTATCGTTAATAAGCCCCCTTGCTGGACCTCTTTTGATGTTGTCGCAAAAATTAGAAATCTTACCCAGGTAAAAAAAGTTGGCCACTCTGGCACCCTTGATCCAATGGCCACCGGGGTCTTGCCTATATTTATTGGCCGAGGTGCAACTAAGTATATTGACCAATTTATTAAGGGTGACAAGGGATATTTAGCAGAGATGACCTTGGGAGTGAGGACTGATACATTAGATGCAACTGGCAAAATCCTCACCCCGCCTCGTTCCGATAAATCGAAACTCGGCACCCCTCTCCATAAAATGGAGAGGGGAATAAAAGAAATCTCGTGCGTTTTGGAAAAGTACAAGGGAGAGATTGAACAGATTCCACCAATGCATTCGGCTAAGAAGATTAATGGGCAACGATTGTACAAATTAGCTAGAAAGGGTATTGAGGTTGAGCGAAAACCAGTCAAATTAACTATTCATAAGCTAGAATTGATCAAACATGAGGGGGATAAAGTTGTCCTTGAAGTTATTTGTTCAAAGGGAACATATGTCCGCCAACTTGTTGCTGACATAGGTGATGATTTAGGTTGCGGGGCCCACCTGTCAAAATTGGAACGAACCTATGCCCATCCTTTCCATATCTCTCAAGCGATAAGCATGGAAACAATCATCACCTTGGCAAAAGTTGGCAAGTTAGATACAATAATAATCAAGCCAGAGGATATCCTCACCCCGCCTCGTTCCGATTAACATCGAAACTCGGCACTCGAGGCTATCAGAAAAGATGTAGAGGAGGTCCTGCCTGCCGGCAGGCAGGCTTTAGACCTCCATATATGGGTTTTAATGGAAACCTGAGACTGAACCTGCCTCGCCAGCTCAGCAAGGCGGGCGTCTCGGTTTCCATTTTGAGGGGATTGACCATAATACATGGAAAGTTATAATATAAAAATAATTCAAGGTTTATCCCCCTCTCCACATTGTGGAGAGGGGTGGCTTCGCCGTAAGGCGAAGACGGGGTGAGGATTTTGGATAAAGCAAAAGCTAAAAACAAAATACAAGAGCTAATAAAACTCCTGAAAATCCAAGAAGATTTCTATTACAAAGAAGATAAGCCCCTGTTTAAAGACCAAAACTATGATGCTTGGATGAGGGAGTTATCTTCACTTGAACAAAAGTTTCCTGATCTAGTAGTTGATAATTCTCCCACCCAGCGAGTAGGCGGCCAACCCCTTAAATCTTTTAAAACAGTTGCTCACAAAACAAAGCTACTCTCTCTGGATAATGCGATGAACTTTGAGGAATTAGAAGCTTTTGACGAGCGAGTGAGGAAAGGATTAGGCATAGGCACAGGGAAAATCGAATATGTAGCAGAACTTAAAATGGATGGCTTGGCCGTTTCCCTTCACTATAAAAAAGGAAAGTTTATCTTGGGTGCAACTAGGGGAGATGGAAAAAGGGGCGAAGATATAACTCAAAATTTAAAAACTATTAAAGCTATCCCTCTAGCGCTCAAGGAAGCAGTAGACCTTGAAGTCCGTGGCGAAGCCTACTTGCCTTTAAAAGATTTTGCAATTTTAAATCAAGAAAGGGAAGAGCTTGAGGAAGCTAGATTTGCTAATCCTCGGAATGCTGCCGCAGGATCGCTGCGCCAACTTGATCCGAAAATTGCGGCTAGCCGGCCGTTGGATATTTTTATTTATTTTGGACTGGGCCTTGCTGAAAAAAAACATTCAGTGCTACTTGCCTCTTTAGCTAAACTAGGCTTAAAAACCAACCCTAATAGCAAGGTTTGCCTTGGTTTAGAAGAAGTTAAAAAATTTATTAAACACTGGGAAGAAAAACGCGAAACGCTCCCTTATGAAATTGACGGCATTGTGGTAAAAGTCAATGATCTTGACGCCCAAAAAAATTTAGGCACAACAGCCAGGGCACCGCGCTGGGCTATTGCTTATAAGTTTGCCCCAATCCAGGCTGAAACTATCATCGAAAAAATTGATGTGCAAGTTGGTAGAACTGGAGCAATTACCCCTGTGGCTAAACTTAAACCAATTAAAGTTGGCGGGGTCACTGTTAAGCGTTCAACTTTGCATAATGAAGATGAAATCAAACGCAAGGACCTAAAAATCGGTGACCACGTTAAAATCCAGCGGGCAGGGGATGTTATTCCAGAAGTAGTTAGCGTCATTAAGAGTAAAAGACCAGCTAGTGCTAAAGAATTCAAAATGCCCAGCACATGCCCTGTTTGTCATGGTAAACTTTACCGGCCGCAAGGAGAAGCAATTACGCGTTGTATTAATGCCGCTTGTCCAGCTCAGGTCAAAGAAAGAATCCGCCACTTTTGCACCAGGGAAGCCATGGACATTGAGCATGTTGGTCCGGCAGTAGTTGATCAATTAGTTGAAAATAAATTAGTCAAAAATGTTGCTGACTTATACACCTTAACCAAGAAAGACCTGGCAAATTTAGAGCGTTTTGCCGATAAATCTGCCCAGAATGTGATTGATTCTATCCAAAATAGCAAAGACCGGCCTTATGACCGGCTGCTTTACGCTTTAGGGATTAGAATGATCGGCAGAACTGTAGCTAGCTTAATAGCAGAGCATTATGATAGCTTAGAAGACCTTTTTGATATCAAATCTGAAGAGCTGGAAAAGATTCACGGGATTGGAACAAAAGTTGCTGCATCAGCTGAGCATTTTTTTGCACAAAGGGATAATCAGGCGTTAGTTAAAGAGCTACAGAAAGCTGGGGTGAGGTGTCGGGTGTCAGGTATCAGGGGACCAAAGCCTTTGAAGGGGAAGACGTTTGTTTTTACTGGGGGACTAAAAAATATGCCCCGGCCAGAAGCTGAAGAGCTAGTGCGAAAACTTGGCGGCCATCCATCATCATCTGTGTCAAAGAAAACTGATTATTTGGTAGCAGGTTATGAACCTGGATCAAAATATGCTAAGGCTAAGAAGTTAGGGATAAAAGTTCTAAACGAGCAAGAATTTGACAAGCTAACAAAACAGGCGTAAGATAAATGTCCCCAGTATGGGAGGTAGCAGTGGTGGAGGACAGAGGAGGTGAAAACAAATGCCAAAGAAAAAACAAGA
>JBDRMQ010000100.1:0-9617 GCA_043811955.1 bacterium
TTTTCCTAAAGCTAATCAAGTTAGAGAAGCTGCTAAACAAATTCCGCTTGATAAAATTATGATCGAAACCGACTGCCCATTCCTGGCGCCGCAAACTTTCCGCGGCCAGAGGAATGAGCCCTCATATGTGGTTGAAGTAGCTAAAAAGCTTGCGGAGGTTAAAGATATCTCCCTTGATGAAGTTGCAAAGCAGACAACCAGCAACGTTAAGGAATTTTTCGCTATCTAGTAGTCAGCTTCGCCCCACTTATGGTTATTAACCGCATTTTTTAGCTGAGGATGCTCGGTGTCACGAGGAGAAAGGATTATTTGTCCCCCAACCTGATCAATTGGCCACTTAACCCCAACATCAGGGTCATTCCAAATAATCGCTGACTCGTTAGGTCCGCTATAAACCCCGGTACACTTATAATAAACATGGGTATCATCTTCTAAGCACAAAAAACCATGGGCAAACCCAGGAGGAAAATAAAACATCTTCATATTTTCACCTGAGATAACCTCCCCATACCACTGGCCAAAAGTTGGAGAACCTTTTCTAATATCTACCCCAACATCAAAAACTTTGCCCTTGATACAACGGACAAGCTTTCCCATTGGACTAGGATGATTTTGGTAGTGCAGCCCGCGCAAAACCCCTTTTTTTGACAAACTATGGTTATCCTGAACAAAAGGGACCGTAAACTCTGCTTGCTTAAAACTTTCAATATTATAGCTCTCCATAAAAAAACCGCGGTCATCATTAAACGCTCGCGGTTCGATAACTAAAATCCCTGGTATTTCAACTTTATTAAACTTAAACTGGCCCATTTTTAACTCCTACATTGAGCTTAATTTTAGCAAAACCCTTTCAATTGCTGGGATATAATCGTTCTTTATCCTCTCGAAAACTTCCCTGGAGGTCTTTTGATCATAAATATGGGAGGTTTTGTTCCTATCCTCAAGCATATTCAAAAAAACCTTCTCATCAGTAAACCACTCAAGCCTAAAAGCTTCCTGCAAAACCTCCCGCGGGGTCATGGCAATCACGCCACTGTTTTTAAGAAAAACTTTGATAGTTTTCCATAATAGTTGACAAGTAAATTCAAACCTTTGAATAACCCCATCTTCCGCCAACTCATCAGCGGCCTGGCTGGCTCCGGCTTTTAATTTTTTAAAAGCTTGATCAAGCTTAACTAAGCTATAATTAATTTCCTTTTTGTTCATATATTAACTCCCCTGTTTCTAAAATAATTTTCCTAAATTCCTCATCCACAGAATTAAGATAAACAAGATCAACTTTATAAAGACCCCTTACTTTATCAATCTTCTCGGTAAGCTCACGTTGCAGAGAGAGATCGGGCTTTTGGCAATCTATGGCAAAGTCGAAATCAGAGTGTTTATCGTGATCTTTTTTTGCCCGCGAGCCAAAAAGAATTATCCTTGAAGGACCAAGTCTCTTTAACAAAACATCCTTAACCAAATCTATTATTTCTTTTTCTCTTGCGTTCACAAAATACAACCTATTACCCTTCCTAAAACCTACCAACTAATAATAACACACCAACTATAACCAAGCCAACACCACAGACCTTTTGAATTATGCCAACATACTTATTAATCACCTTAAGCAAGGAAAGTGAATAATTAACTGCCAAAGAAAATAAAAATAACGGCAAACCCAAGCCCAGGGAAAAAGCAACGAGCAGCAAAGCCCCCTCCCCCAAACTTTCGCTTTGGCTAGCATAAACTAAAATCCCAGCCAAGATTGGCCCAATACAAGGGGTCCAACCAATGGCAAAAACAATCCCCACCACAAATGAACCAAAATAACCAGCAGGCTTAACTTTAAGCTGAAATTTCTTATCATAGCCCAATAAGGGAAGCTTAAGCCAACCAGTTAGATACAAACCGAGCAAGACAACAAAAAGTCCGCCAACAACCCTAAAAATATCTTTAAAATCAAAAAGAAACTGACCAAGCAAACTCGCACTAAGTCCAAGTAAAGTAAAGATAACAGTAAAGCCAAAAATAAAAGCCAGCGAATGAAGAATTGTTCTTAAGCGGACATTTTTAAGCTCATCAAAAGAGAGGCCGGTAATGTAAATCAAGTAAGCCGGAACAAGGGGGAGGAAACAAGGGGAAAAAAAGGCTAGTAAACCACCGCTAAAGGCTATTAAGATGTTCATCTGTCCACTCTCTCGCCCCAACAATTCTTTTGATCATTTTACCTTCCGTGTTAATAAAAAATGTCGTTGGAAAGCCGGAAACCCCATATTGCCTGGCCGCTGATCTATTTTTATCAAGTAAGATAGGAAACGTATATCCATACTTCCCTGCAAAGGCAGCAACCTCTCCCCTACTTTCCCCAACATTAACAGCCAACATCACATATTTATTGCTATCCCAATTTTTGTAAAGTTCTTGCATCGAGGGCATCTCCTGCCGGCAAGGCGGGCACCAGGTCGCCCAGAAGTTTAAGAAAACAAATTTGCCTTTATAATCTGATAAAGTGTGAGAGTTGCCTTGGGGATCTTGGAGGGTGAAATCAATGACTGCCTCTTGTTTTGACGGTCCCTTTCCCATCGCTAGAATCCCATCAACCCACAGGCCCATCAACCCAACCATCAAAATAATAATTATAACTTTACGATTAATCTTAAGGCCCATAGTATAAAATCGTGCCATTCCTACCAACTGCCCAGCCATGAGTCGCGTCAACAAAGTCTACTTTCTCTAAAACTTGAGTAGTACCGCTTTCTTGAGTAGTCCAGGAAGTCCCATTATATTTCAGGATTGTCCCATCATCCCCAACAGCCCAACCATGAGTTGCGTCAACAAAACTCACCCCCCGCAACCTCGTAGTTGTTCCGCTATCCTGAGCAGTCCAAGAAGTTCCATCGTACATTAGAATAGTTCCACTATTCCCAACAGCCCAGCCATGAGTAGTATCCACAAAACTTACGCTGTTTAAATATTGAGTGGTTCCGCCAGCTTGAGTTGCCCAGGAAGTTCCATCGTACATTAGAATAGTTCCGCTATCCCCAACAGCCCAGCCATGAGTAGTATCCACAAAACTTAAGTAAGTCAATTCATTGGTAGTGGGACTTGCTTGAGAATTCCAGGTTGCGCCTCCATTTGCAGTAGCAAAAAGAACACCATTATATCCGGTTGCCCAACCAGTATTTTCATCAACAAAGGCTATTTTTCGTACTAAGCCCAACACACGACTGATAGTTTGCTCAGTCCAGGTTACGCCTCCGTTAGTTGTAGCAAAAACATCCCCATTGCCAATCACCCAACCATGGGTTGCGTCGACAAAATTTACTCCTGACAAACCAGTCCCACTTCCTAATTCCTGCGAAGCCCAACTAGAGCCATCATATTTTAAAATAGTACCAGAATATCCCGCGGTCCAACCATTATTGGCATTAACAAATGAAACATCATTTAATTGTTGATCGGTTCCACTAGTCTGTGAGGACCAGCCTAAGGTAGTCGTGGTGGTGGAAGTAGTAGTTACAACCGTCGCACACCCAAATAAACCCGGCATTCCCGCTGCCACCAGTATCCCCAAAAACACTAATGAAACTATAATTTTACGATACATTTTGTCGGACATTTTATTATAGCGGCATCAGCAGCCGCATCCCCCTTTTCATAATTAACTTTGGCTAAAGTGTTTTTAACCGTATAGCCCTCTGGCGAAGTCTTAGTGCAAAGCATACAACCAATACAACCAACTCTGCAAGCCTGGCGCACCACTGCCCCTTTATCTTGCGAGTTGCACGCTACAACTACGCGATTTGAACACGGCACAAGATCAATAATCAAGCGCGGACAAGCCTCAACACAAAGCCCGCAAGCCGTACAATTTTCTTCAATAACATGTGGCAAACCATCTTCGCCAATATGAATTGCATCAAACGGGCAGATTTTTTCACAATCGCCATAGCCAAGGCAACCATAAGAACAAGCTTTTGCACCTCCGCCTACCAGCTCTGCGGCAGTACAAGTTTTTACCCCATGATAATCTGCACGGTCATTGGCCAGCTCTTTGGTGCCACCACATTTGATGACAGCCCGTTTCTTAATTTGGGTCCCGGCATCAATTCCTAATATTTTTGCAATACTTTCAGCTGTTTCAGCTCCGCCGGGAGGACAAGAAAGATTATCTAAACTTCCTTGCGCAGTAAGTTTAACAGCTAAATCATGACAGCCAGCCTGGCCGCAAGCTCCACAATTAAGTCCAGGCAAAGCTTCGGAAATCGATTCAACAGTTGGATCTTCTTTAACTTTTAATTTTTGCGACGCCACAGCCAGGATTGTCGCAAAGAACAACCCTAGTCCTCCCATTGCTAATAAAGAAAAAATTATTATATTCATATAATAAATACTTCCATAATTTTTAATTTTACATTTTTCATTTTAAATTACCCCGAGATCAACCCCGCAAAGCCCATAAAGGCCAAAGCTAAAAGACCAGCCACAATTAAGGTTATCGGCGCCCCCTTGAACGGCTCAGGAATCGGCGCCATGTCCAGCTGTTCACGAATTCCAGCCATAATACCAAGCGCCAGGGTAAAGCCCGCTCCGGCAGCTAAACCAAAAGTAACGCTTTGCGCAAAGTTGTATTCGCGCAAGGCAGAAAGCAAAGCTAAACCAAGGATTGCACAGTTGGTCGTAATCAAGGGTAAAAATATCCCTAAGGAGCGATAAAGCGGCGGCGCAAACTTTTTCATAAACATCTCCACAAACTGGACCAAGGAGGCTATTACTATAATAAAAGAAACATATTGCAAAAATGGTAAGTTGTAAGGAATAAGGATTAAGTTATTTATAAACCAAGTAACTGCCGCGGCCAAAACCATGACAAAAGTAGTTGCCGCCCCCATACTTAAAGCTTTATCAAGTTTATTAGAAACACCAAGAAATGGACAAATCCCCAGGAAGTAACTTAAGACAAAGTTATTAACAATTGCCGCTGAGATAAAAATTAAAATTAAATCCATCTTTTATTTCCCCTCGCAACCAGGACAAGCCATTGGACAGGCCGGCGCAGGCTTTGCTTTTGTCTTGTCCTTGATCACATTCATTAGGGCAATTAAAAGGCCCAAAGTAATAAAAGCGCCGGGAGGCAGGATCATGATCACCCACGGTTCAAAGTTAACAAACCCAAAGACTGAGCCTGTGCCTAAGATTTCACGGACCGTACCCAACACAGACAAGGCTAAGGTGAAACCTAGCCCCATGCCTAGTGCATCAATAAAAGAGGGGCCAATACTATGCTTAGAAGCAAAGGCCTCTGCCCGCCCTAAGATTATACAATTCACCACGATCAACGGGATAAAAGGGCCAAGGGCCTTAGAAATATCAGGAAAATTCCCTTTCAAAAACAGATCTGCCATAGTTACAAAAGTGGCAATAATTACAATATAAGAAGCAATTCTAACTTCTTTGGGGATAATTTTGCGCACCAGTGAAATTATCACACTTGAACAGATCAAAACAAAAGAGGTTGCCATCCCCATAGAAAAGCCGTTTATGGTGGAAGTTGTTACAGCCAGGGTTGGACACATCCCCAGCAATTGTCGAAAAACAGGATTCTCATCCCACAACCCCTTTGTGAAATTTTGTAATGATAGTCGCGCAGCGACCCCATCATTTGTCATTTGTAATTTGTCATTTGACATTTATTTTCCTAGCCACTCTTCAATTGTTTTATTAATAATCTCAACCACTGAGCGAGAAGAAATGGTCGCTCCAGTTATTGCTTGAATCTCATTTTGCTTTGAAGGAGAAATCCCCTTAACATATTCTATTGGAGGACGAGCTGCTAAGCCTTTGAATTGAGCTTGAAAAGAGCTTTCCGATATTTTAGCCCCTAAACCTGGGGTTTCTACCTGTTCTAAAACAGACATCCCAGTAAATTTAGAAAAATCAGCATTGACCCCAAGTATCATTTTAATTACCCCTTGATAACCATTCCCCTGGCAAATGATCGCTGTCCCAAGCCTGGCATTTGCATCATCAAAACATTCAAAATAAATTAGATCGCCCTTTTCAACCTTATTATATTTTTTTGTCCCAGGCACAACCCGAAAAACTGCAGCGTCAGTCTCGCGAATTTGATTAGCAATAATTTTAGGCTGCATCCCCTGATAAATATAAGCCAAGACCCCGCCTGAAATCAGGCCAATTACAGTCAAAACAGTTATCATCTTTAATATCCTATTCATAATCAGCCTATAACCTCCCACGCCCCCGCTCGATCTGATCCTTTCCTTTTTAATAATCCCTTATTCTTTAATTTTGCGAGATAATACTTGATAGTATCCTCTTTCACCCCTATAAGAGAGGCTAATTCTCTTCTTGTTATCTTGGGATTTTCACTTATAATCTCTAAAAGTTTCTGGGTAGTTTTCTGGGTAGTTTTCTGGGTAGTTTTCTGGGTAGTTTTCTGGGTAGTTTTCTGGGTAGTTTTCTGGGTAGTTTTCTGGGTAGTTTTCTGGGTAGTTGTTTTAGGCCTAAAAAATACAATTGAAAACCAGTCACCATCAAGATCAAAACAAGGCGGCTTCAAACCATATTCTTGAAATGATTTTCTTATCCTCGCGATACCAGAGCCAACCTTCTCAACCAAGCCCATTCTTTGCATTAAGCCAAACAAAAGATTGTTTCTGGACAAACTTCTTTTGCCTAGATCTTTTTTTGTTAGTCCCCTGACTAAGCCGCCAGGGTTTGTCACTACGACCCTGTCAAAAAATATCTCAATTAAAATCTCAGCGCCCGTCACAAAATAATTCCTATGCGCGATGGCGTTTAAAATAGCTTCTCGCAGAGCGTCTTCTGGCAGCTCTAACCTTTCTACCCTGGGACCGTCTTTAATAATAAACTCCGTGCTTAACTTTGACCGGATATAAGTGATGGCATTATTAAAATTAGCGGACAAATCGTCCTCAAACTCTTTGCGGTCAAGAATTTTATACTTGGTCGACCCCTGATATAAGACGCAGGTAATTTTAGCCTGAAGAAAAAATTTAGTTATTTTATCGCAAAACAATAAAACTCCGGCATTTTTTAATTGCCCATTTTTTAAAAGACAAAGATTATCCAATATCTTCTCTTTTTTAAGGACTGGGCTTATTTTTGCTTTGGCCAGAAAATCCTGAAACTTATTATGATTAAAATCCTTTGTCAGGCTAAAATCAGGATTAGCTTTTTCATCAAATAAAACCAATCCTTCGTCTTGGAAAAAAAGTTTAATTTCTTCTCTGCCTAACTGTTGAGAGTTTGGCCCATATCTTAAATAGAACTTACCATTAACTGAATAAGGCTTGCTCCGGCCTTCGGGAACATCAACAACTAAAATATTATCAGCAACTTTAAAGTCAATAGTCATGGCGGGATCAAAATTTCTGGCTATGTCTTGCAACTGGGATTTTAATTTATTAGTAATATTTAAACCCTTTATCACCCCGTTATCACTAACCCCCAAAAAGATTTTACCTCCATTAGCATTGGCAAAAGCACAAATGTCTTTGGCTATCTTTTCAGAGAAAGATTCCTTAAATTCTAAATTATATCCTTCTCCCTGATTAATTAAGATTTTTATTTCACTAATAAGCTTTTTCATTGTCTGCCAAAAATCCTTGGCCGCGTATACCTGTTAATCAACGGCACAAAAGCGTTCATGAATAAAATTGAATACATGACCCCTTCTGGCAAACCTGAGAACAAACGAATGATCACGACCAACAGCCCTGCCCCAACGCCAAAAATCCACTTCCCCTTATTGGTCAAGGGTGACGTAACATAATCTGTCGCCATAAAAAAGGCACCGAGCATCAGCCCGCCAGCTAACAAATGGAAAAGCGGGTCTTGCTGGAAAATTCCGCTCAAAACAGCAACTGTCCCTAAATAACTAAACGGGATACGCCAATTTACCACCCCAATTTTTATCAAGAAAAGCCCGCCAAGCAAAAGCAAGATAGCAGATGTTTCCCCAATACAACCGCCAACATTACCCATCAATAAATTAAAGTGAGGGGTTGTCAGTTGGCTAAATTTCATGGCAGCTAGCGGCGTAGCTGAAGTCACTGCCTCAACGCCACGATAAGCAAACGGGGCTACCCAAGAGGTCATGTGAACGGGAAAAGCTGCAGCTAAGAAAGCTCGGCCAACTAAGGCTGGATTAAAAATGTTATAACCCAAGCCCCCAAAAAGCCCTTTACCAATAATAATTGCAAAAATCGTACCGAGGATTGCTTGATAATAAGGGACATTTGGCGAAAGGCATAAAGCAAGCAGAAGTCCGGTCAAAGCAGCGCTTTTATCAGCAATAGTTGGCTCCTGCTTCATTATTTTATTAAGGACTAACTCAGTTAGAACCGCAGTTAAAACACAAAGTCCAATAATAATTGCTGCAGGCAAGCCAAAGAAATATATCCCAGCCATAGTTGCTGGAAGCAAACTAATTATTACCATTAACATGACCTTAGGTACTGAGCCATGAAATCTTATATGCGGTGCTGGTGAAAGTAAAAAACTCATTCTTTCATCTGCCTCAACTTAAGCTTGGCTAACTTTATCCATTGGACTATTGGGATTTTGGCTGGGCAGACATAGACACAGGAGCCACACTCCATGCAATCTTGCCCCCCCCACTCTTCAAACTCACTATATTTATCATATTCAGCATACGCTGCCAACTTGGTAGGGACTAAATTCATTGGACAATTATCAATACAATTGCCACACTTAATACAAGGATAAATTTTCTCCTGACTGACTTCTTTTTTATTCAAAACCAAAATACAACTTGTGGCTTTAACAATTGGAACATCAAGGCTAGCTTGAGCCACCCCCATCATCGGCCCCCCCATAATAACCTGATAAGCATCAGCTGTTAAACCACCACATTGATCAATAATATCTTTAAAACTTGTCCCAATACGAACCAAAAGGTTTTTAGGCTCTTTGATTCCAGAGCCAGTCACTGTTACAACTCTTTTAATTAATGGCTGGCCAATAAAAACAGCCTCAGAAATGGCCACACAGGTCCCAACGTTAGCCACGACAACGCCAACATCAAGCGGCAGTCCGCCAGAGGGGACTTCACGATCTAAAGTTGCCTTAATCAACACCTTTTCTCCACCCTGGGGATATTTTGTCTCGAGTTCAATTACTTCTATGCCATCATAAAGGCCATCTTCGGGATTTCGCCTAATCTCATCTCGCAGCACTTTTATGGCATCTTTTTTATTTGATTCAACCCCAAAGATAACACGATTGGCACCGCAAGCTTTAGCCACTAGCTTAGAACCCAAAACAACTTCTCGAGCTTTCTCCAACATTACCCGGTGATCAGCCGTAATATATGGTTCACATTCACAACCATTAATTAGAATTGTATCGATATTTTTTCCGGCTGGCGGGGTAAGTTTAACGTGGGTTGGAAAAGCTGCGCCGCCCAGACCAACTATACCGGCTTCCTTAACAGCAGACCGTATCTCATCTGGAGCAACATTGTCCAAGGTTCTTTGTCCTAGGTCCGATGTCCTATGTCCTGTGTCGACTCCGGACTTAGGACTTAGGACTTCCTGACCTTCAATTATAATAGACAAAACATTAACCCC
>JBDRMQ010000101.1:0-6886 GCA_043811955.1 bacterium
TTCCAAACTTTAATTCCCTTTGATCCCCTTGATTGCCTTGATTCCCTTTTTATGCTATAATTATTTTAATATGGTATTAACAAAAGAAGATAAATTAGGGATTATTAAGAAGTACGGTAAAAAAGACAAAGATACAGGTTCACCAGAGGTCCAGATTTCGCTTTTAACTGAGAGGATTAATTACTTGGTTGAGCACCTCAAAATGAACAAAAAAGATAATCACAGCCGACGCGGCTTATTGATGTTAGTCAGCCAACGCAAAAAACTCCTGATGTATCTCCAAAACAAAGATATTTCAAGATATCAGAACTTGATCCAGAGCTTAGGGCTTAGAAATTAATGTTACATAAAGTAGAAACTGATTTAGGAAAAGATAAAAAACTCTCATTTGAAACTGGGAAACTGGCCAAACAAGCTAGCGGGGCAGTAGTTGTCCGAGTTGGCGACACCATGATCCTGGCTTCAACAGTTGTTTCTGGTTCAACCAGGCCTGGAATTGATTTTTTCCCACTTTTAGTTGATTTTGAAGAAAAACTCTACGCGGTTGGCCGGATCCCTGGCGGTTTTTTTAAGCGTGAAGGCAAACCTACCGAGAACGCGATCTTAACAGCCCGCAGGATTGACCGGCCGATTAGACCCCTTTTTCCAGATGGTTTTAGAAACGATGTTCAAATTGTCATTACACCGCTTTCGGTTGATCTTGAGAATCCCCCGGACATTTTAGCGATTAACGGGGCTTCGGCAGCCCTTTTAATTTCAGACATTCCTTTTGAAGATCCAATTGGTGCGGCCAGGGTTGCCAAGATTGGCGGCGAATTGGTCCTTGATCCAGGGATGGAAGAGATGCAGCAGTCTGAAATGGACTTGGTAGTTGCCGGGACAGAATCTACCATTATGATGATTGAGTGCGGTTCTGAACAGGTTTCAGAAGCCGATGTGCTTGAGGGGATCAAATTAGCCCATAAAAGAATTAAAGAAATTATCAAATTGCAAAAAGAATTGGCTAAAAAAGCTGGGAAACCAAAAATCTCAGTTAAGCTTTATGCGCCAAATGAAACGATCAAGAAATTTATTAAAGAAAAGGCTTTGCAAGCTATTGAAGCTGCTTATAAGCAGAGTGATACTGATAAGCGTAAGGTTGAGCTGGCTAAAATTCAGGATGATTTAGCTGAGCAGATCAAAGCCAATGAAGAAATCAAGGTGCTAGCCAAAGAATATCCCAATGATGTTAAAAACATTTTTGACAAGTTGCAAAAAGAGCTGATCCGCAAAAATATCATAGAGAAGAGCCAACGAGTTGATGGACGCAAACTCGATGAGATCAGGGAAATAGAGTGTGAAGTTGGGGTTGTGCCTCGAGTTCACGGCTCGGCTGTTTTTTCTCGAGGTTCTACCCAAGTCTTAACAGTAGCTACACTTGGTGCTTTAGGTGAGGAACAACGACTTGATGGCCTTTCACCGGAAGAGACCAAGCGCTATATGCATCATTATAATTTTCCTTCATATTCTGTGGGGGAAGTTCGCCCGCTGCGGGGTCCAGGACGCCGAGAAATTGGGCACGGAGCCTTGGCAGAGAAATCATTATTACCCGTTGTTCCTGACGCGGAAAAATTCCCTTACACAATCCGCCTTGTTTCTGAAGTTTTGGGTTCAAATGGTTCAACCTCAATGGCTTCCACCTGTGCCAGTACCTTAGCTTTAATGGATGCAGGGGTTAAGATTGACGCTCCAGTTGCCGGGATATCTGTTGGTTTAGTAAAGGATGGGCAAAAGGAGATTCTTTTTACTGATATTCAGGGGATTGAGGATTTTTACGGTGATATGGACTTTAAGGTCGCTGGAACTGCCAAGGGGATTACAGGGATCCAGGTTGATTGTAAGATCAAGGGATTGTCCATTGCACTAATTGAGAAAACCCTTGAAATAACCAAGAAAGCCCGCGCGATTATTTTAGACAAGATGCTGGCGGCAATTAAGGCACCTCGAGAAGAGCTTTCAGAGTTTGCCCCACGAGTAATTATTTTAAAGATTGACCCTTCAAAGATCGGCATGGTTATTGGCCCAGGCGGCAAGAATATCCGGGCGATGATTGATGAAACCGGAGCTAAGATTGACATTGAAGATGACGGAACAGTTTTGATTACTGCCGTTGATAGTGAGGGCGGCGAGCTCGCCAGGAAAAAGATTGAACAGATGACTTATGAACCTAATGTTGGCGATGTTTTCTTGGGTAAAGTTGTCCGCATCATGCCGTTTGGTGCTTTTGTGGAAATAATCCCTGGTAAAGACGGGCTAGTTCACGTCTCCCAAATTTCTCAACAGAGAGTTGCTAGGGTTGAAGATGTCCTCAATATTGGTGATGAGGTTGTGGTTAAGTTAGTTGAAAAAGATGACCAAGGCCGCTTGAACCTCTCGATGAAGGCTGTGACTGCTGAAGATAAAGCTAAGGTTGGAAAGTAATTTTCCCCTTTAAAGCTTTGTTTTAATCTGCTAAAATTTTAAATAATGGATGCAACTACCTCAGCCATAATTATTATTGTTTTTGTTTACTCTATTTTTTCAGGTTTTGGCGGAAATAACGCTAACCAGCCGCCTCAAATTACAGTTACACCAAAGGAGACAGTGGCAGCTCCAGCTCCAGCTCCAGCAGTTTCTTTACCTGTTTCAGCTAAGTATGTTG
This sequence comes from bacterium, assembly GCA_043811955.1. GTDB lineage: Bacteria > Margulisbacteria > WOR-1 > O2-12-FULL-45-9 > O2-12-FULL-45-9 > JBDRMQ01. Next base: position 2,681 of record JBDRMQ010000101.1, read on the forward strand.
AGGGCCAAAAGCAGCCGATTGCCAATTATATTGCCGGGTTTCGTAAGCCTGACCAGGCAGTAGAAATTGCTGAGGCAATAGATGCTCATTCAAAAACCTATGATGTTAACCCTAAATTGGTGGCTGCGCTAATGCGCCGCGAATCTGGCTTTAACCCCCGGGCTTTGTCTAAAAGCGGGGCAATGGGGTTGGGCCAGCTTCTCCCTTCTACTTGCAAAACAACAGGAGTTAAAAATGGCTATGATATCAGTGATAATACTAAGGGAACTGTGCGCTATATGAAGTATTTACTGGATAAGTTTAAAAACTATGCTGAGCCGGTTAAGTTTGCCCTGGCTGGTTACCTGGAAGGGCCAAATGGTGTGGCTCGCAATAAAGCCTACAAAACTGTAACTGGCAAATATATTGACGATATCCTCGTGATTTATAATAAGATTTAGGTGTCGCAGCTGAGACACTTATTAACTAACAACTGACAACTAACAACACGCTCGTCCGCCCCTGGCGCACTCGCTACGACTTATTTTTGTTGAATTTATTATAAATAATTGTTGTGTGTTGTTTGTTGTAGGTCCGCCGCTAGGCGGGCCGTGTTGTTCGTTAACATGGTAATAACCTTGCTTAATTTCCTATATGTTAGATGACCTCAATAAACAACAAAAACTAATTATTCTTGGGTTAATTCTACTTATTTTTTCAGGTTTAGCTGTGATGGCTTATCAAAGGAATTTTTCGGGTGAAGGAGGGGCAATAGTAATTACTGATGTTGCTGAAAGGGACGCGGAGATGGGAAAGGAGCAGGAACAGGAGAAGGAAAAGGGGAGGGTTGTTGTACATGTGACTGGTGCAGTGGTGGAGGAGGGAGTATATCGGCTACGGGCTGGAGCCAGGGTGGTAGATGCTTTGGAAGTAGCTGGCGGGGGCAGGTCCGTAGCTGATCTTTCTAAGATTAATTTAGCGCAGCCCTTAAAGGATGCCGAGAGAATAGAGGTTCCCTTCAAGGTTAACGCTGTGGTCAGTGAAGCTGTTGGATCGCTTCGGCCTGGCTCAGCTAGTCAATTGAGCAAGGTCAATATCAATACCGCGGATGAAAAAACTTTGTGTAAAATCCCTGGGGTAGGCAAGACGACTGCCAAACGGATCCTTGATTACCGGACTAAAAATGGCTTGTTTGCTAAGCTTGAAGACTTGATGAAGGTCAAGGGAATTGGCAAGGGGACGTTTGGAAAGATTAAGGATGAAATTTGCCGCTAGCTCTCCCTTGCACTTAATCTGTTTGGCCTATCTTTGTGGAATGCTTCTGGCCAACTCTTTCCCGCCCATCTTTGTTTTTATTTTGTTTTTATTAGCTGGTTTTATTACTCTTTGGAAAAAAGATTGGGGCTTTTTGCTTTTGCTAAGTTTTTGTCTCATCGGTTTTTTAAACTTACAGATCAGAAATCTTCCTCCGCCGGCAAATGATATTTCTAATCTCCCCAAGAACAGGCTTTGTGCAATCTCTGGTTTGATCGATGACGAGCCGCGGTTTATAGACGATAAAATTTTCTTTACCTTAAAGACAGGCCAAGGGTTAGTTTCAGTTATCAGCCGGGCGGCCGAGATTGAGTATGGTGACAGGGTCAAAGTGCAGGGCCAGCTTGAGGAAATTGAGGGACTATCCAATCCTGGCTTGCTCTCTTTTGCTGATTATTTAAAAAACCAAGGTGTAGTTTGCCGTTTGAACGCGTCTCTTGCCCCGCCAGAAATTATCAAAAGGGGCGGGGGGAGCTTTTTCAAAAGAGTTAGTATCAAAATTAAGGACCATTTAATAAAAATCCCGCAAAAAACCTTGCCAGAGCCATATGCTACTTTGCTTTCCAGCATTGTCTTTGGTTCAAAGGCTGCCAAAGCCCCTAAAGAGATTAAAGAGGTATACAAAAAGGCAGGGGTGGCCCATCTTTTAGTTGCCTCTGGTATGCATTTGGGAATTTTGGTTGGAGTTTGCCTCTTTGTTGTCCGATCCAGTCGCCTGCCACTGTGGCTTGGAGTATTAATTACCACAGTTGTTAATTTGCTCTATGCAGTGATGACAGGTTTTGGCCCCTCGATCTTGCGCGCGGCAATTATGGCTGAAATCATGTTAGTTGGTCTTTTGTTTGAGCGGGAAAAAGAAATTTATACGTCGCTAGCTATCTCTGCTTTCATTATTTTATTATATAATCCCAAGTTTTTGTTTGAAGTAGGCTTTCAACTCTCATTTGCCGCGACCTGGTCGCTGGTTTATGTCGCCCCGGTCATTGCCGAGCGGTTAAAAGTTTTTTTACCTAAGACTTTGGCCACCCTTGCTTCAGCGGCCCTGGCCCCGGTTTTGGCTTCTACCCCGATTACTCTGTATCATTTTAGCTCAACGTCGCCCATTGGCATTGTTACGAATATGTTACTGCTGCCTTGGGTGGGTGTAATAGTTATCTTGGGCTTTGTCTCAACTGTTTTAGGGGTGATTTTTCTCCCTTTAGCAGAGTTAATTAATGGGGCTAATTTGATTTTGCTCTGGCTGGCAGATTTAATTGTTACAACTTTAGCTAAATTTCCCTTTGCTCAACTTTATCTTGCTCCACCCAGGTTTCCCCTGGTGCTGGGGTATTATTTGGGTTTAGTTGGCTTGGTTGAAATCATGCGCCGCGGAAAATTTCCTAAAATAAACAAATTTCGTTTGGTTCTTGGTATTTTGGCTCTTGGCTTTTTACTAGTTTGGAACATAGCTTTAACAGATAACTTTGGCGGGCTAACAGTTACTATCCTAGATGTAGGACAGGGTGATTCAATTTTAGTTGAAACCCCATCAGGCAAAAGAATGCTAATTGATGCCAGTGAGCGCGATATGGGGGAGCAGGTTGTGGTCCCATATTTGCTCCGTCGGGGGATTAAAAAGCTTGATCTAGTGGTGATGACCCATCCGCATGAGGACCATGTTGGCGGGCTGCCGGCTGTTTTGGAAAATATAAAAGTTGAGGCAGTGCTTGAGCCAGGGGCTGTTTATGAAAATGAGGCATATTATAGGTTTAAGGCTTTGATCAAGCAGAACAAGATCAAACATCAGTTAGCGCGGGCAGGGCAAGTTGTTGATTTTGGTCAGGGTTGCACGGCGAATGTTCTTCACCCGGTGCCTCCTTTTCTCGAAAATATCAATGAGGTTTCAGTGGTGATGCGACTTAAATATGGTGATTTTTCGATGATGTTGACTGGGGATAATGAGAGGGAGGGGGAAGAACAAATTTTGGAAAGATTCCCAGCCCTCAGCACCCAGTCCCTAGTTCTCAAGGTTGGCCATCACGGCAGTGGGACTTCGACTTCAGATGAGTTCTTGGAAGCTGTTAATCCTAAGGTTGCAGTAATTTCTTGCGGCAAACATAATAAATTCCGTCATCCACATGGGGTGACTTTGAAAAAGTTAAAAGAGCGAGGGATTAAGGTTTATCGCACGGATGAAAGTGGGGCGGTGGTTGTTAGAAGTGATGGAAAAAACTCTTTTATCGAACCTCAGAAGAAATAATTTTTGTCTCTCCGGTTTCCCAGTAGTGATCAATTTTTTGCTCCACCTGCGGGGTTTCAATCAAGACAGCACAAGCTTCTGCCCTGGTAAAATTTTTGGTAGGTTCAAATTGTTTGTTTTCAAGATATTTGAGCAAGCCAGCTTTATCAGCTGCAATAATATACTTGTTGGCCCAGAAATTTTCTGCTAAATCGACAAAGGGTAGGGCGTTAGTTGCTTCAGCTTCTGATGATAAGTTCGCGTAGCGAGCGAAAATGGTTATTCCTTCGGCGCGGGTTAAGGTCTTGTTTGGTTTGAACGTGCCATCTGGATAGCCAGTTACTAAGCCGCTTGAAACACCGTAAGCAATATATTTATTTGCCCAATGGGTTTCAGGGACATCTGTAAATTCAGCGAAAATAAAGAGGTCATTCATGTTAACTGGCATGGTTCTGACTAAAAGGGTGACTAGCTCAGCCCGACTGATCCCTTTTTCTGGTTTAAAAATATTGTCAGGATAGCCGTTGACTAGCTCCAGGGTTTCTGACATAACAATTGGCCTCAGCGCCCAGTGGGATGAAAGGACATCTGCGAATGGTTTGTAGCGCAAAACTCGGGTCTCAGCTGAAGCAACAATCATCTCTCCCTCAAATGAAGAATAGCTGATCAGTTGGAGGACATTGCGCTGCCAGCCA
>JBDRMQ010000102.1:0-3826 GCA_043811955.1 bacterium
GCCCGCGGACTAGAATAGTGAATTGCCGCAGCCACCAATTCTTTGCCCGTGCCAGACTCGCCGTTCAAAAGAACAGAAGCAGCTGTCCCCGCAACCTGGCGAGCACCCTCTAAAACCGATTCCATTAATGGGGAAGCATAAACCACATTGCCGAATTTATATTTACCCTTAATCTGCTGCTTAAGTTTAATATTTTCTACTACGACTGCTTGTTTTTCTTTTTCTGCCAACTCATGAATTTTAACCGCTTGCCCAATCATGGCCGCAATAATTGCCAAAAGCTTGATATCTTCTTCGTAAGAAATATTGCCTTTAAATAAGTGGTCAACCGACAGCGAGCCCACAACTTTATTACCAACTTTGATCGGCACACAAAGAAAAGCAAATTTTCTGCTTTCCAGGTTTTTTCTAGCCTGAGTGCGGTTTAAAAACAAAGGTTCCTCTTCAATATCCGGCACAACCATCGACTCCCCGCTTTCGACAACTTTCCCTACTACTCCCTCCCCAATCTGATATTTCCCTCGCTCTTTTTCTTTTTTGGTTAAGCCCTGAGCAATTTCAATCCTTAGCTCATTGGTCACAGGATCCACCAAGGTCACTGTGCCACGTTTCATTTCCAGGGAATCTGATAAAACCTTAAGGATAGAAGCTAAACTCTTTTCTAAATCAAGCGAAGAAGACAGGGCTGCACTGACCTCAGCCAAAACCTTTACCTTTATATCTCTCATAGGGCTCATACAATTTTGTAGTGTAGACAATTATGTAGTTTTTGTCAAGAGCACTTTTTGCGCTGTCACATCTGATAGTAGCTTTAATTCCTGGTCTTTAAAATTAAAGACTTTGAGGACTGACTGATATCCTTTGGCCTCCGGCAATACTTTTGCCAGGCAGTTCGGCAGATTCAAAAACCATTCCTTATTAAGCATTACCCCTTCATTGTCCATAAACAGTGCAACGTAGAAAATGTTGGTTTCTACTAAATCCAAGAAAAAGTGAGAGCCGAAAGATAGCTCAGGCATAAACCCCCCTGCTGGATCATCGATCTCAACCAAAGCAGAAGTATTATTGATTTCAGCAAACGAGACTGGCACCCCCAAAGACGGGTCACGCGTCCCCCAACGACCAGGGCCAATCAACATTGTTTTTTTCTTGGTTTCCTTGTTAAGCTTCCCTATAAAACGAGCTAATTCATGTTTTTTTGACATTAATAAATCAGCATAAGCCCCCGGATCCACATAAATAATTCTCTGAATAGGCAAAGCAACACTGCCACCCATAAAATTACCCTGAGATTTAAAAACTAATTTTGTAGTAGGAATGTTTTGGGGAATTTTAACCTCCGCACTACCACCTTTAGCTTGCAGCGGCCGACATTGGACCAGATTGAATTGCCACCCTCCTTGCTGGTTAAAATTTACGGTAAACTCAACATCAACAGGATAAGCATAAGCTTTTTCTAGGGTCTTTAAAAGCTGCTGCATGGTTTTAGCAAAGTCGGTTTCTTGCAATAACTTATCAAAATCAATGATCCAGGCCTTGCCGGACAGGCCCAGCTGGCGTTTTTTTATTTCCATTTCAAAGTCTCGACTAGCAATTTGTGTCAGATCAAGCTTTGGCTCATCTTTTAGGAGTGCTTCCAAATCAATAGTTTGCAAATCATTTTCAGCAATATCTAAAACATCCACTTCATGCTGAGAAAAGCGCTTGGCTCGTTCTCTGCCAGCGTATGGTTTTTTTAACGGGGCATCCAGCGCCACAATGCGCGGATAATCTCCTTCGACCCGGTTTACCGCTCGGGTGCCCAGGCCCAAGACCAGCCGCAACATACCTGCCTCGGGCTTCATTTCTTCATGCCAAACAAAAGTATTATAAGACAAGCCCACCCCAGCCATAAAAGGAAAAAAGTGTTTTTTGTGCTGGGTACCAGAAACCCTTTGCACCAGGAGAGCCATTTGCTCATCTTCCTGGCTTAAACCCCGCTGCAACCGATAATTGAGGGCATCCACATCCATCGTACTGGCAAAGATTTGTCGAACAATCTCTTCAAACTTTTGATATCGCTCCTCAGGTGTCCCCTGGTTGACATCAAAAAAGCTCTCGTATTTGCCAGCAAAAGCATTGCCGAAAGCATCTTCGAGCAAACTTGAAGAACGGATAATTATTGGGGACTGACCATAATAATCAACAATTTGGCGAAACTGCTCGCGCACTTCATGGGAAAATCTCCCGTTTAATATTTTCTCCTGTAACTCGGCTGCTTTTGTCAGGTAGCCAGCAACCGTCTTTTGCTCCAGCCAAGCGTCCCACAAGCCATTTTCTACCATATAAGTATAAAAAACATCGGAACCAATATAAAAAGAATCATGGGGTTCCATAATCTTTTTCCAATTAAAAGCCTCATCTTTAACCAAAATCTTACGGGCCAAAAGCATGCCCAAGGTTTTCCCGCCAACCAAGCCCGTACCAATCATCCGCGATTTAATTTCTAGTAAATCACCCAAAATAAAATGTTTCTTAATTAAAGAGAGCATCCGCGCTTCTTTGCCTAGCAAAATTTTTGCCAGTCGCTCTGCCATCAATGCCCTATCTTTTAAGCTACCTTTAACTGATAATTCTTCTGCCTCTATAAACAAGCGATCCCAATAATCCAAATTGCGCTTAGCGCTCTCGCTGCTGCGCCTGGACATATAGGAAAAGAGCTTGGTGGCATCAGCACTATTAATAATTGGATGAAACTCGCTACCTGTTTCAATGTGCGGCAAGAACATGGTTGGTGAATGCCGCTGCCAAACCTTGAGCGGATGCACATAATAATGTTCTTTGAAATCATAAACATCTAGCAATAATTGGGTAGTTTCACGGATCCGAGCAATAGTTTTGAAAGAATGTCGATCCCGCAAAATGGCAAAATAGGCAATTGTATCCAGTTTAAAAAGGTACGGGCAGGTAATCATAAAGAAGTTGCCAATCATCAAATCAGAAGCCCAAGCTGTCAGCAAGTCAGATAAACAATCAAAAACATAATAAGCCCCTACCCCTTCTTTAGTAATTACTTCGTGGATTTGCTTAGAAAAGAACTCAAAGCCTTTCGTGGCATCAATTTGACAAGTCTTAACTTTCTTATCAATAACAAGTGGCGGGTGTTTGGCAAAACGGATATAAACTAACGTTCTTTTTTCTTTAAGTGAATTTTCAATGTAGGGTTTGACAAAGTGGAGGTAATCTTTGATGTCATCAACTTGCCAGACTACGTTATCTCCCAGCCTGAGGTCATAAATTATAGTGTCTAAGCCCTTTAGGCCTGTGCTTGCCATAATATTAAATAGGCTCGACACCTTCTTGAGTATTTACCGTAACACTATTATAATTTTGAGTCAAGAATAATTACACTTCACTAAACCTGCATTTGTCAAAACTCTGCATCTCTTAATGCTAAGATTTTATCTACAACGAACATCAACATTTTCTTTTCAATGTATTCATTTAATTCTTTATTGTCTGCAAGAGTTTCGTAAAGCTTCTTGTCCGTATATTATTAACTAGCAATACCATTACCTGCTCCCAAAGCATGTTTTCAGTATCATATCAACAAAAACATCCATTTTCTATCATCATTCAAGTGTCGAAATCTCGACACCCAACTACAACCTGGGTCAATTAGCAAGGGGCACGGCCAAGGAGAGCCGAGCAAACGCGGGAAACAAGCTGGGAAGCAGAAGCAGGAAGGGAGCGGGAACCAACAACACCGATGATGTGAGACATGAACAACACCTCCTAATAAAATGTGCCTGCAGCAACACAGACAGGAGATGGCACAGCATTTTTT
>JBDRMQ010000103.1:0-5712 GCA_043811955.1 bacterium
ATGGCAGATTAATTTGACCACCATTTAGTGCGGCTCGACGCACCGGCTCACCACTCCCAAAGGCCATAGTCTGCCGGCTACTAGCTTGATGGACAGGGACGTTCAGGCTAGGAGGCGCAACAGGTTTTATCTCTGCTTGACTAATCAAAACATTTGAACCATTAAGAACTATTGATAAATCGTGAAACTCATTGTCTCCTTGCTGAAGCCACTTGCTATAGCCTGCTACATTCAAACTTCTCTCAGCAACTCCTTTTGAAACAAAAACCCTACCAGCAATCAATGAGATATTGTATGTCTCACCATTAACACTTGTAATAGAAAGCTCCTCTGGATGAACAGGGACCGTTGCATTAACAAACCCTCTACGTAGATCATATACTCGAGAAATCGGTCTTTTAGCTGTAGCTGGCGCAGCTTGCTGGAGAGCAGCTTGACGCGAAGGAGCCGCTTTTTTACTTAGTAATAACGATTGGACAAATGTTCCAAAACCCATTTATTGTTCCTCCTATATATTGGGAATCTGGTCGGTATACAGTATATTTATCGGTGTTTAAAGGGGGAAACTTGCAACGAAAACCAGAAAAAGACTAAGCAACAATCCTAATAATATTACTAACGCGGCGGACAACAGGCAGCTTTTTAATCACCCTGAGCGCTGCTTCAAGGTTTTTTTCTATAACCTTATCAGTTAAAACAACTATCGTAGCTAAATTGCCAACTGTTTCTTTCTGGACAACAGCCGCAATACTCACCTTTTTCCTGGCAAAAGCCTTGGAAATTCCAGCCAAAACACCATATTTATCAGGCACTTGCAGCCGGATATAATATTTCCCTTTAACCTCGGCAATCTTTCTCAAATTAATTTTCCTTAATTTGTCATTTGACATTTGACATTTGACATTGGCGGCGGTAATTATGTCAGAAATAATAGCAGAAGCTGTCGGACCGCCGCCCGCCCCTTGCCCATAAAACATTAATGAACCAACAGGGGTCCCTTTCACATAAATTGCATTAAAATTATCTTCAACAGAAGCTAAGGCATGCTTTTTAGGCAAAAGTGCGGGATGAACTCGAACATCAATTTTGCCATCAACCCTTTGGGCAATGGCCAACAATTTAACCACATAACCAACATCACTAGCATACTGAATATCCTCCTGGCTAATATGCTTGATCCCTTCACAATATACTTTTTGCCAATCAACCTCCACCCCATAAGCAACTGAGGCTAAGATCACGGCTTTATAAGCTGCGTCAAAGCCATCAATATCTGTGGCGGGGTTTGGCTCAGCATAGCCCTTCTCCTTTGCTTGTAAAAGGGCTTCAGAGAACTCCATCCCCTGGCTCGACATTTTTGAGAGAATATAATTGGTCGTCCCATTGACAATACCATAAATTTGAGAGATTCGGTTGCCGGCTAAACTCTCCCTAATTGGCGCGATTATTGGGATCCCTCCCCCAACCGCCCCTTCAAACAAAAGTTGGACCTTATTTTTGGCCGCAACAGCCAAGAGCTCTTTCATATTTTTAGCAATAACTTCTTTGTTTGGGGTGACAACATGTTTCTTTTTCTTGAGCGCGGCCAAAATTATCTTTTTCGCGGGATTAACGCCTCCGATTGCTTCAACAACCACCGAGATTTCAGGATCATTAATAATATCGTAGGGATCAGGGGTTAAGGGATAGGGAATTTTGAGTTTTCTGGTATCGCAAACTTTTTTGATTTGGATATCAATACCAGTATTAGCAGCAATGACCTGGCGGTTTTTCTTTAAAACAGCAGCCAGCGCTGAACCAATATTACCAAAACCAATTATGCCGACATATACTTTTTTCATTTAATCAAAAAGAGAGCTAATTGACTGGTGTTCATAATTGCGCCTAACAGCTTCTGCCAATAGCTCTGCCGCGGACAAAACCTTAAGACCAGGGAATCTCTTTTCTTTTGAAATCGGGAAAGTATCTGTGACCACAACCTCTTTAAACTTGGCCCCAGCCATCCGCTCCACAGCCGGACCGGAAAACAAGCCATGGGTCGCGACAACATAAATATCATTATTACAACCAGCTTTTTTTAGGGCCGCGACCCCGGAGGTAATGGTGCCGGCGGTATCGATCATGTCATCAGTAATAATAACTGTTTTCCCTTCAACGTCACCCACGACGTGAGTTACGGCTGACTTATGGTGTTCAGACCGGACTTTATGCAAAATAGCCAACTGGGCCCCGATCCTATCAGCTAATTTTTTAGCTACCTTAGCCCGGCCAGTATCAGGGGCTACGACAACAACATCTTTAAGTTTCTTGGCGCCCAGATAATCCGCAAAAAGAGGGAGCGAAGTTAACGTATCAACTGGGATGTTAAAAAATCCCTGGATTTGGTCTGAGTGAAGATCAACAGTCACCACTCGATCTGCCCCGGCAGTTTCCAAAAGGTTAGCAACTAAGCGGGCTGAAATTGGTTCTCTTGAAGCAGCCTTGCGGTCCTGGCGCGCGTAACCAAAATGAGGAATCACCGCGGTGATTGAGCGGGCAGAAGCACGCTTCATCGCGTCAATAACAATGAAAAGCTCCATTAAATCTTCGTTAACCTTTGGGGAGCAGGTTTGAATAATTACACAATCATCGCCGCGAATATTTTCAAGCAAACGAACATAAATTTCTCCACCTTCAAAACGAGAAATTTTAATCTTACCGGCAGTTAAGCCAAGATGTTTGACAATTTTTTCTCCCAATTCATTGTGAGATGCCCCATAAAAGATACGCAGTTCGGAATTAACCATTTATTATGTCTCCTTCCAAGACCCAGCTTTTAGCAGATTTAATTCTAACACCGACCAATTGCCCCAGCAAGCCTTTATTTGGCTGGGAAAACTTAACGATCTTATTCGTCCTAGTGCGACCACCATCTTCCCTATCAACCAAAATTTCTTGGCTAGTCCCAACCAATTTGTCATTATTAGCCAGGGTTACCTCATCAACAACCTTCATAATCTCCTGCAATCTCTCTTGTTTCAACTTTTGCGGGACGCTATCTTCCAACTTTGCCGCTGCTGTCCCTGGACGAGTCGAATAAGCAGCAGTGTTACACGCATCAAAACTAATTTCTCTAATAATATTGAGTGAATTTTGAAATTGCCGGTCACTCTCGCCTGGATAACCAACAATTATATCGGAGGTGATGGCCGCACCCTGCATTTTCGCGCGAATTTTAGCGACTAGCTTGCGGTAATAATCAACATTATAGCCCCGATTCATGCTTTTGAGAATTTCATCATCTCCATGCTGGATTGGTAGGTGAAAATATTCGCAAACATGAGGCAAGTCAGCCACTGCTTGGATAATTTCGTCGGACATATCTTTTGGGTGGCTAGTCATGAAGCGAGTTCGGAGTGGGGAGTGGTGAGGTGACGGAGTGAGTTTTTCAATCTCTCTTAATAAGTTCGCCAAGCCATATTTATACGAATTAACATTTTGCCCGAGCAGAAAAATCTCTTTATACTGATTAAAATCTACTTTTTTGATCTCGTCTAGAATTTCTTCGACTGGCCGGCTAGATTCTCGACCTCGCACATGAGGGACAACACAATATGAACAAAAATTATCACAGCCATGCATGATTGTGATGTACTTAGTAATGCCCTCACCCCCATTTGCGCGAAGGTCTTGCCCCCCTCTCCCAGAGGTAGAGGGGGAATGAGGCAAGGAGGTCATAAACTCTTCCAGTTTTCCCGGCTGATTAGGAGGAATAAATAAATCAACATGAGGAAAGTCAGTTTTAATATCCCGTCCAGGTTCTGTCACAATACAGCCACAAAGGCCAATAATTAGGTTTGGTTTGGTTTTTCGCAGCCCTTTGGCTGAAGTAACATACCAGGCTGCCTTATCCTCGGCATTTTGGCGGACCACGCAGGCATTAACTAATAAAATGTCAGCTTGTTTGGGATCATCAGTCTTTTGATAGCCAGCAGATTCAAGAACTCCAGCCAACGCTTCCGAATCCGCGATATTCATCTGGCAGCCGTAGGTTTTAATGTAATACCGTGGCATTTTTCCCTTTCTGACAACAAAAATGATGTCTTTGTCTGGATTTTTCCAAAAGGCTCAAAAAAGATGGGCGAAACGCGCGAACGCGCGCGCGCGTTTCGCCCGTTCATTATTATAATTTTTTTAAAAAGCAGCCCCATAATTTGTTTTTTTTCTGCCACATCTAGCTCTTTCTTTTCGCTATCATAAGAGGCTAGAAAATCTTTTACTTTGTCCAAATACATCTCTGATTTTTCCTTGTCTTCCAATGATAATTCAATGCCTGCTATTTTAGTCCTTAGCTCCTCTTCCTCACTTCGCAAGCTCTCATTTTTCTGTTTAAAAGTTTCCTGTGAGATCAAATTCTTTAGGTGTAAATCAGTTAACTTTATTTGCATATCCTGATTAGCTTTTAGTCCCTTTTTAATGCTGGCAGGGTCAGCATTAAAAAGGTTTGGTTCTTGCTCTTTTTTGAGTGCAGTCAGTCGTAACCATCGGTTATCGCGGAGCTTGTCACTTTCGAGCATATTATTAATCGCGGCCAGGATTACATTTTCAATTACGCTCTCTTTTAATCCTGGCGCATTACATTTCACATAATGAAACTGCCGACCTGAGCATCTGTACCACCGATCAAGCTCTCCTGTTTTATGGTTGGAAACATTTGTCACACCATAAAAGCGATGATTGCAGCTTTCGCAATACATCAATCTGCTAAAAGCAAAAATGCCTCGCTTTGATTTGCGAAAGGGTGTCTTCCTTGAATCCATAATCGCCTGGACCTTCTCAAAATCTTCTTTTGAGATAATGGGCACATGCCTACCCTGGGCAATTGTTACTTTTGAAGGATCATTCTTAACATGCTTATACCCTTTGCCAGTCTTCTGAGTTTTATCGTAGCGATACTTATTCCAAACAAGCTGGCCGATATAAACACGATTCCTAAGAATGTCTCTAATAAATTTCGTATAGAAATATCTAGCTACCCTGGTTTTATGTTTGCTTTTGTTCAGATAGTCAGCAATCTCTTTAATACTATTATCACCCAAATATTTTCTAAAGATTAGCTTAACAACCTTGGCCTCTTTTTTGCTTAGCTCAAGGGTCTTGGTTCCTTTGGTATAAGAATATCCAAAAGGGGTATATCTTGAGCCCTGCCAGTTGCCATTCTGAACGCTTTTTAGCATACCCGGAGTCACTCGTTCAGAATGGCGATTTCTTTCAAACTCGGCAAAGCTGCCTAGTTGTTGGAACATTAACTTGCCAGCCGAGGTTGTAGTGTCAAAAGGCTCGGTCGCAGATTTAAACCCTACCCCACAAGCTTCTAGCTTATCAACTAATACCAAGAGATCCTTTAACCTACGACTAAAGCGGTCTATCTTGTAAACAAGAACCAGATTAAATTTCTTTTGTTTTGCATCTTTTAACAACTTTTGCAAAGCAGGGCGATTGGTTGTGCCAGCACTTAGGCCTTCATCCGCATAAACCTCAAACACCTCATAACCTTGCTGCTTGGCAAAGTTAGTAAGATATTCTCGCTGGACTTCGAGAGAATAGCCTTCTCGGACTTGATCTTCGGTGCTAACACGAATGTATATCGAAACAAACATTGGTTTAAAACCTCACAAGCCCTAATAAAGCATTAATAACTGTTTGGTTATTTTGGGCCAAGACCACCTTTGG
>JBDRMQ010000104.1:0-14354 GCA_043811955.1 bacterium
CACTTACAATACTTAGAACGCTCTAGGCGCTCCTTCTGGTTCTTTTTATTTCTCTGCGACGTGTAATTTTTTCTTTTACACTCAGTACAACTTAAAGTAATTACTTCTTGCATTTTTTTATTTCCCAGAACGCACAAAAAACCCCCCCCACCAATATTTCAAGTTCAAAATATCTGGCGCGAGAGGATTCTCTACCAAACTTTGCGAACGAAGATCAATTATACCTTAAAAATTAAAGATGTGTCAAGCGCGTTTTTTCAAAAACTATAAATGGCGCAGAGCTTTCTTGCCAATATCTTTTCTGTAGTGCATATCTTTGAATTTAATCAGATCAACTGCTTGATAAGCTTTTTTAATCGCCAATTTTATTCCATCACCAAGGGCTGTCACTCCGAGAACGCGTCCTCCAGCAGTCACGACATCGGACTTAGGACCAGCGACATTGGACGTCCCTGCGTGAAAGACAACAACATTTTCAAGTTGAGGAACTTTATTAAGCCCAGTAATTGGAATACCTTTTTCGTATTTGCCAGGATAACCGCCGGCGGCAAGAACAACACAAACGGCAGCATAAGCATCCCATTCAAGCCTCACACCTGATAGCTCACAGCTCACAGCTGCTATCAATAAATCAACTAAATCACTCTTAAGTCTCATCAAGATTGGCTGAGTTTCTGGATCACCAAAGCGCGCATTGAATTCGAGAACTTTTGGCCCCTGTTTTGTCACCATAATTCCAGCGTAAATAACCCCTTTGTACTCAATCCCTTCCTGCCTCATCCCATCAACAAAAGGCTGGAGCACTTCGCGATTAATTTGTTCCATTAATTGATCAGTAACTATTGGCGCAGGAGAATAGGCCCCCATCCCGCCAGTATTCAAACCTTCGTCCTTATCAAAAACACGCTTATGATCTTGCGATGAAGCCAAAGGCAAGATCGTCTGGCCATCAGTTATGGCAATAATTGAAGCTTCTTCTCCAACAAGACATTCTTCAATTACAACCTTGGCCCCAGCCGCTCCAAACGCCTTATCCTTCATTATAATGGTAAGGGCAGAAAGAGCTTCTGCTTTTGTCTGACAAATAATAACCCCTTTGCCAGCAGCTAAACCATCTGCCTTGACCACAACAGGTCCCCCCACCTCATCAATGTAAGCTAACGCTTCTTCTAAATTATCAAAAATACCAGCTTGGGCGGTAGGGATTTCATACTTAGCCATAAAGTCTTTAGCAAAGGCTTTGCTCCCCTCAATTTGGGCAGCAGCCTTATTTGGTCCAAAAACTTTGAGCCCAGCATCTTCAAAAAGATCAACAATTCCTGCTACCAAGGGAATCTCAGGACCAACAACTGTTAAGTCGATTTTATTATCAACAGCAAATTTTAATAGCCCGGCAACATCATCCGCTTTTATCTTAACATTTTCTGCCAGGGTAGCGGTCCCTGCATTTCCAGGGGCACAATAGATTTTCAAAACTTTTTTGCTCTGGCTGATTTTCCAAACCAAAGCGTGTTCTCGACCGCCGGAACCAATGACTAAGATTTTCATAAAAAGACCTCCTATTAACTCATCCCCGTTTACGCTAAGGACCAGCCCCCTTCTCTTAAAAAGAGAAGGGGTTCTATAATTTCACAAATAATAATTCTCATTATTCTTTCATCATCCCCATCAACTTGTATCCAGCACTGCGTCCCCCTCTCTTTCTAAGAGAGGGGGTTAGGGGGTGAGTTAACTCTCTCTCACATCAACCAAACTTAACTGAACATTCTCAAACCCGTTCCATTCATTTGCCTCTAAACGATAAGCCAAGTCATAGCGCTTATCATACGAGAGCTCATCAGCCCAATTGCCTTTAGAAAAAGCAATTGTATCAAGGATAACATCATTATTGCAAAACTTGGCTTTAAAATGGCTGCCGGTTTTGCCGACTTTTTTCATGTCCATAATTTTAAGGCCTGAGCTCATAAAAATGGGCTGGGGATTATCCTGGCCATAGGGCTCAAGCTTTTCTAGTTGTTTGACTAAATTAAGATTAAGTTGGGTAGGTTTAATTTCCGCATCGATCATTAATTTTGGCATGAGCGCCTCGTCACTGATTTCTAACCTGGCCACTTCTGCCAAGCGCTCTTTTAAAATAGGGATATTTTCCTGGGCTATCGAAAAACCAGCTGCCCCCTTGTGCCCGCCAAAACGAGAAAACAAATCAGCACAACTGCTTAATATTTCAAAAATATTAACCCCCTCAATTGAGCGGGCCGAACCCCGCCCCTCACCATCGACCACCCCAACCAAAACTGCTGGCCGAGCACAAGAATCAACAACTTTTGAGGCAGTAATCCCTATTACCCCAGGATGCCAATCATCACCTGAGAGGACCACAACTTTGTTGGCAGCCAAATAAGTATCATTTATCTGCTCAAAAACAGCCTCGCGGATCTCATCTCCAATACTCCGACGCTTAACATTAATTTCATTAAGTTCAACTGCTAACTTTTTTGCTTGAGAGGGATCTTGGGTTAACAAAAGCTCTGCCGCCTGCCTTGCATGATCAAGCCGGCCAGCGGCATTGATCCTTGGGGCAATTGCAAAATAAATATTGCTAACAGTAATATGATCAGCAAGTGAGGCAACATCTGCTAAGGCTACAATCCCAGCTCGCCTGCGCTCATTTATCACCCTCATCCCAAGCACAGCCAAAATACGATTCTCAGCATGCAAAGGGACAACATCTGCTAAAGTCCCTAGCGCGGCTAAGTCGAGCAAAGAGAGCAAAAATTTACTGTCTCGATTGCCAGCCACCCTTAAGAGCCCCCAAGCAAACTTAAAAGCGACCCCTGCCCCTGCTAACTCCTTGGCGGGATGGTCACCTTGAATAATTTTTGGATTAACAATCGCGCAAGCTTGTGGAAGCTTTGCTGGTAGATTATGGTGATCAGTAACAATTACATCAAGACCAAGTTGCTTGGCCCGAGCAATTTCTGCTAGATTTGAAATTCCACAATCTACAGTAATAATTAACTGGGCTCCACCTTGGGCTAGTTTTTCAATAGCTGGAATTGAAAGGCCATATCCCTCTTGGTGGCGGTGAGGTATGTGGTATGAGGTATTAATCCCTAAGAATTTCAACGTTTCAACCATGATAGAAGTAGCAGTTACCCCATCAACATCATAATCACCAAAAACTACTACTTTTTCATTGTTTTTTTTCGCTAACAAAACTCGCTCAGCAGCTTTGACAAGCCCTGGGATATCTTTGGGATCAGTTAAGTCTGAAATGTGGGGATTTAAGAATTGTTCGATTTTTTTTTGGTCAGTCAGCCCACGATTAGCCAATAATTGTTCAAGCAGCGGGAGATTTTGGTTTTCTCTAACTAACTGCCATTTCACGCTTTTTTAATCAAGATCAACTTTTGTCCATATTCAATTGGTTGGCCATTTTCAACCAGGATTTTAGCTACCTTGCCCCGCACCTCTGACTCAATTTCATTAAAAAGTTTCATGGCTTCAATAATACAAACAACTTTACCAGGCTCAACATCAGCCCCAACCTCAACAAAAGCAGGAGATTCTGGTGATGGTGATCGATAAAAAGTCCCTACCATGGGAGATGTGATTGCAACAAGTCCCTCTTCCTCTAGATCCGCCTGAGCTGAAGGTGCAGCAGGAGCTGCAGAAGAAGCGGTCTCTGCTGGCGTATGAGAACTGACAATTTTTGCCCCCTCGCGCCTAACTTCATACTTTACCCCATTCTCTTCAATTGACAGGCCAGAAATCTCCTCTTCTTTAACCGTCTGAATTAATTTTTTAATTATTTCCCAATCAGCCATATTTATGCCCTCCCAAGGTATTTGCCATCTCTGGTATCAACTTTGAGCACGTCGCCAACATTCACAAAAAACGGGACTTGGACAACCGCCCCTGTCTCCATTGTAGCAGGCTTGCCCCCAGAAACAGTGTCTCCCTTAAAACCCGGCGAAGTTTCAACTACTTTGAGCTCAACCATCACCGGCAGATTAACATCAATGGCCTCATCTTCATAAAAAGCAATTGTAATAACCTGGCCTTCTTTAATAAACTTTGCTTCCTCTTCTATCCTACCTTTGGGGAGCGCAAGTTGCTCAAAGGTAGTCTGGTCCATAAAATGGGCCATTGTTTCGTCGGAATAAAGAAACTGCATTTGTTTATAATCTATGTGGGCTTGCTCAACCCTGTCTCCAGGCTTAAAGGTTTTATCAAAAATCGCGCCAGAGCGCAGGTTCTTGAACTTTATCTTGATCCAGCTCTGCTGGGCAGAACGTTGATGGTGATAATCAAGGCAACGGAATAGATCGTTATCAATGACAACTGTTAACCCAGGCTTCACATCATTTATTTGAATAGACATAACCTGTCAAGTATAGCAAATCTTGACGGCTGGTTTCAAGTTGGGTAGAATGATCTGAGTGCAAACAAAAATCCTACTATTAATAGTTAGCGCTTATCTGCTTGGCGGAATCCCCTTTGGCCTTTTAATTGCCAAATTATGGAAAGTTGACATCCGAACAGAAGGGTCTGGCAATATTGGGGCAACCAATGTTTTTCGAACCATTGGTCCCCTGCCCGGAATTTTGGTCTTTGTCCTTGATCTTTTAAAAGGTTTTGCCCCTGTGTATTTTGCGATCCAAACTACAGCTAATCATTGGCTAATAATTCTGATTGGTGCAACCGCCATTGTCGGCCACACCTACCCCCTCTTCCTGAAGTTTAAAGGGGGGAAAGGGGCTGCCACAGGGCTGGGGGTCCTTTTAGCCATTGCCCCTGATATTTTCGCGGGCGCGGTTATCACTGCTTTCATTATAATATACTTAACCCGCTATGTTTCTGTTGGCTCAATTATCACCGTTTTGCTTGTAACCAGCGCTTTTGTCGTCTTGGATAAACCCCTCCCCTATAGTCTTATCTGCCTGATTGTTGCTATACTTATTATTATTCGTCATATCCCAAACATTAAACGTTTAATCGCGGGAAAGGAAAATAAAATAAGATGAACAAGATCGCTGTCCTAGGGGCTGGGGCCTGGGGGACAACCTTATCAATTCTCTTGGCTGAGACCGGTAATGAAGTAACGTTGTGGGCTTTTGAAAAAGAGGTGGCCGAGGAGATAAATCAATCACGAGAGAACAAAACTTTTCTGCCAGGCTTTCAGCTGCCAGAAAATATTACTGCAGTAAATAAAATTGAAGAGACAAAATCAGCTGATATATTTTTTGTTGTGGTTCCGACCCAATTTTTGCGCTCAGTTTGCCACAAGTTCAAAGGGATCATAACTCAAGACAAAATTATTGTTTCAGCCAGCAAGGGAATAGAGCTAAATACCCAAAAACTCCCCTTAGAAATACTAGCAGAGGAACTTAATAATAATAATTTAGTTGCCCTTTCCGGCCCCAACCTTTCTAAAGAGATCGCCCAGGGTCTCCCTGCCGCTACCGTAGTTGCTGCCAAAGACGCTGCCTTAGCCAAAAAAGTTCAAGAAATTATCATGCTGGAACGTTTTAGGGTCTACACCAGCTCTGACCCCATTGGCCTAGAGCTGGGAGGGGCGCTAAAGAACGTAATTGCTATCGCCGCCGGTACTGCCGCAGGACTTAACCTTGGCCAAAATGCTTTAGCCGGCTTAATAATTAGAGGCATTGCTGAAATTTCAAGGCTGGGACAAGCCTTGGGAGCTCAGCCGCAAACATTTGCCGGGTTGTCTGGCCTGGGCGACCTAATCACTACTTGCTCCAGCCCTCTTTCTAGAAACCATTTAGTCGGAGTAAAAATTGCCCAGGGGAAAAAGTTAGCTCAAATTCTTAAAGAGACACAAAGTGTTGCCGAAGGGGTAACTACCACTAAAGCTGCCCTTGCCTTAGCCAAAAAGTTCAACATTAGCTTGCCAGTAACAGAAGAAATTTATAAAGTTCTTTATGAAGACAAAAACCCTACGACCTCGATCACTGACCTCATGAGCAGATCAGCGACTAGTGAATAAAAAGAAGCCTCTTACAGGGGAGGATGGGCTGTTTTACCAAACCCCACTTAGTGAAACCCTGTGTACATTGCTGGTCGTAAGTGAGGCTTGCGTGACAAACGCATAGTCAACCTTAGTGTGGCCCGAGGTAAATCCTGCTCCAGCGCTTAAACCATTTGTCCCATAGCCTGTGCGAAAGGCTAAACCCTCTCTTTGCCACTCATAGCCAACTGACCCCTCGGCACCATAGCCACTCTTCAAAGTTTGGCTAACATCTAAAGCAAAAACTCCAGGGTTTGATTTAACATAGGCCAACCCTAAGCAAACTTTTGGCGGCACTCGCTCGCTGGTACCGGTTGCCCACTGCTGGTGGTTGAAAAGCTCATCAATCCTGGCTCCAAGCTGCCAGTTATTCTTTAACTTTAGCAATATCCCTGGGGTCACGCTGTAGCCAGAAGCTTGGCCCCCAACAACCTGCATATCTTGATTTAAATATTTTGCTGTTAATCCAAATGAGAGAAGCTCATTAACCTTCTTTCCATAGGAGATCAAGTAGGCATTGGAGAAATAGGAGAAAACACTTAAATCCATCACTTCAGAAGTTGCCATAAAAAAGCCCCTTGACTAACAACCTTACATGGCTCATAATCTATGCTTAATATAGGTTATAAACTATGGGAAACATAGATCAAATTACCAGGGCCGCGCACCTAAAATTGCTCAAAGCCTTTGCCAAAGCAACCAAAACCTTTGCCCTGGCTGGCGGGACCGCGCTGGAACTATACTATCTGAATCACCGCTTTTCTAGAGACCTTGATTTCTTCTCGCCTACATACAGCCCCAAAGAAGTCGAGGAAATAATTCAAAAATTTAGCCAAACTATTGGGACAAAAGCTAAACTTGAGGATGAACTTACCACATCTCACCAAGCTAAAGTGAGATTTTACACAATCAAGCTTAAGGGCGCAGCTGCCCCTTTGAAAATTGATTTTATTGAGGATATTTTTAACCCCAAACCTACTATAATCAAATTCAAAGGTGTACCAGTATACAGCGCTAAAAATATTTACCTTCAAAAAATCATCACCATAACAGGAGCTTTTTTGATCAAAGATGAAATTGGCAAAGAAATCCCTGCCGGCCGAAAAGAAGTTCGTGATATCATCGACATTTTCTATCTTTCAAAAAAAATAGCGCCTTTAAGCAAGTTCTTGAAAACTCTTGATAGACATTACCAACGAGGTATGGTCCAATGGTATCGCAGCTACTCAAGGCAGGACGTTAAACTTGGCTTGCTTGATTTAGCGCTGTATGACAAGGAATTTGATATTTCAGCCATGATTAAATACTTAGATCAGGAAATTAATAAATTTATGAGAGAAGAAATAAAATGAATGTTAAAAAATATTTTTGGCACCTTAACCCAAAAGCGCTGGCAGAAGTTAAAAAAATATTAAAAGACCCAACACATCCTAAGTTCACCGAACGATTATTTTCTTTGCTTTCAAGGTGTGACAATGCCAAAGAGGTTTTCAAGCTTGTTCGCCAAAAGGATTTCATCAAGGCCTGGCCGCAGGTGCGACGTCGCTTTACAAAAACCAATCAAGCCCCTGATTTCAAAGCCTGGTGGGAAACTGTTTACGAACAACTCCTCCCAAAGTCAACAATCAGCAAACAGCCCAAGGGAAAACCTGCGGCTATTTTTTTAAAAACAGGCAAGTTCTTGAAAGAAAAAAGACTAGAAAGAAACATAAGTCAACTTGACTTTGCTCTTCAAGCAAAAATGACCCAGCCTGACATCTCTGCGATTGAAGCTGGCAAAAAAAACATTACGTTAGAAACATTAATTCGTCTCTGCCAAATCTTGGATATAAAAAATTTGCCCTTGGCTTAAAGATAAAGCCTAACATTCACCATCAACAAAGACCCCAACGCCCCGATTTTCAAGGTCGCAACCTACGGAATTGTCGGGGATGTGCTCGAATACCTGCCACTGATAACGAAGAAGTTGCAAGAGAATAAATAAACAAAGTTATTGTCCAGGACCTTGCCTTACTATTTCCTCAAGCTCGCTCAATCTCTGTGAAACATATTGATATTCGCAATCATTGCTATCCAGATAGAGTTCATTTTCTGATAAACACCTTCGCAGGTCAGCAACAACATCCGCAAGGCAAGAATCAGAATCACTCGTAGTCTGTAGTGTCTCTCTGACATACAATTTTAAAACCATTTGGCGGATTAATTTATGTGAAACTCCTTGCGGGAACCTCCTTATTTCTGTATCAAGTTTATCTACGAGTTCACTATAATCATCAAAACACAATACACATTTATTTCTCACAACATTTATAGCAAATTCACGGGCCAAGTTTATTTCCTTGGCTACGTATTTTCCTGTCACCTTGATCTCTACCTGTTTCGGATCAATAAGTATATCTGCAGTTCCAGAAAGCTCTCCAGAACAATTTAGATATCGCCTAGCAAAATTTTTGTCAGCTTCAAGGATATCCCCATCCTGGGTTCTCCAACCTGTCCCCATACGAAGGATTTCATCAAAATTATCACGATCCAGCCAACAAATAGGCAGGGTATCACCCTCTCCACCCAGAAGAGATAATTCTATTGTATAAACCTCACCAAACCTTTGCGCATCAAATTGAGTTGCTGTTGCAAAAACAGAATGCAAGCGACTAAGGCGATTTGGAAACTCTGTGCTTCTAACTTCCTCAACCAATCTCTCTGCGTAGGTTTCTCGCTCATTTCTACCCAACCCAACAAATGTCCTAGTTAGCCTTTCTTTTTGCTCCGCTTCAGCCCCTTTTTTACGACCACGGTATACCTCCACTCTCGCCCCACTCCTAAGACATTCCAGCAAATGTCCTTCATCGATAATGTCAAAAATATTGATGACTTGAGATTGGCCTACCGGTTCAGACAAAGCAACAACCGAAATTTCAGGCGCTCTGAGAGGAGGTGAAATAAGGGGTGATCCACCACGGGTTTCTTGTCGTCCCTCTGCTGCAACAAAGGATCGAGTATTTCTTGGCCTTTCAGATCCCGTAAAAATTTGTCTTATCCAGTGCCCTATTCTACTGCTCATAATGGCAATTCCCCCATTTTCACTCTAACTTCTTATTAATCTAATGGTAAAGTCTGCTATAATATTATCGTCACATTTTGGAGGAAATTTCAATGAAAACAAAAAAACTTGTAAAACGCACCTATGGACAGCTAGTAGATAATATTGCTGATATCATGTCCCAAGCTCGCTTTCAAGCAATAAGGCAAGTAAACCAAATTCTGGTTATGACCTATTGGGAGATTGGCAGGGAAATTGTTGAACATGCCCAAAAAGGCAAAGAAAAGGCTGATTACGGCGAAAAACTTCTTGAGATGTTATCAAAAGATCTCACCTTAAAATTTGGAAAAGGCTTTACTCAAAGCGGCTTGCGCCGCATGCGGCAGTTTTATGTAGCCTATCCAAAATGTGCGACACTGTCGCACAAATTAAGCTGGTCACACTATTGCTTACTTGTTGCGGTCAGCGACCCTCAAGGCAGATCTTTTTACGAAAAAGAGACCATTGATTGTAATTGGTCAGTCAGGCAACTGGATCGCCAAGTAAATTCCATGCTTTACGAAAGGTTAGCCTTAAGTAAAAACAAAAAGGGAGTTTTAACCTTAGCAAAAAAAGGCCAATCAATAACAAAACCAGAAGATGTCATAAAAGACCCCTATGTTCTTGAGTTCCTAGGCATCCCAGAAAACACCAAATTATCTGAAACCAAACTTGAGAGCTCCTTGATTGAGCATTTAAAAGCCTTCCTGCTTGAGCTAGGAAAAGGCTTTAGTTTTGTGGCCAGGCAGCAGAGAATTTCAATAAATAACGAGCATTTTTATGTTGACCTTGTCTTTTATAATATCTATCTAAAGTGTTATGTCTTAATTGATTTGAAAACCAGGAAGCTAAAACACACAGATATCGGCCAGATGAATTTCTACCTTAATTACTTTAAAAAAGAGGTCAACCGCAAAGAAGATAACGAGCCTGTCGGCATCGTTTTGTGTGCAGAAAAAGATAAAGCTTTTGCAGAATTTGTTATGTCTGGACTTTCAAACAAGCTTTTTACCTCAAAATACAAATTAGCCCTGCCAAAACCCAAAGAACTGCAAGCTGAAATCTCTGAAACGCTCTCAAATCTTCGTTTGAAAGGAAAAAAATAATGAAAACCGCATTCGTCTTCCCAGGTCAGGGCTCGCAATCAATCGGCATGGGCAAAGATTTAGCTGAAAAATATCTAGACCAGGCTAATGAGATATTAGGCTTTGACCTCAAAAAAATCTGCTTTGAAGGCCCGGCTGAAGAGTTGCAAAAAACCGAAATCACCCAGCCAGCTATTTTAACCGTTTCCGTCGCCGCCTTTGAATCCTTCACAGCTCACGCCTCACACCTCACACCCCACAGCCCACAGCCCACAGCTGTTGCTGGCCATAGCTTAGGTGAGTACTCAGCGTTAGTCGCAGCTAAAGCTATCTCCTTCCAAGACGCGGTCAAAACAGTCCACTTGCGCGGCAAGTTTATGCAAGCAGCCGTGCCGCTAGGTGAAGGAGCCATGTCCGCAATTATCGGCGGGGACAATGAAACTATCAAGAAAATTTGCACAGAAGTTGGCAATGTCTGGCCAGCTAACTTTAATTCTCCTGGCCAAGTAGTAATCTCCGGCAAAAAAGAGGCGGTAGAAAAAGCTAGCGCGAAAATTAAACAGGCTGGAGCAAAAAGAGTCATCCCCTTAGCTGTCTCTGCCCCTTTCCATTGTCCGCTCATGCAGCCAGCAGCTGACAATCTGAAAATCGAACTGGCTAAAATAGAAATTAAAGATGCCCAAGCGCCAGTTGTCGCTAATGTCACAGCAGATTATGTGACAAAAGCTGAAGAAATTCGAGAGTTATTATACAGACAAGTTACCTCTCCTGTTTTATGGGAAGACTCTGTTAAAAAAATGATTGCTGATGGGGTTACCTCTTTTATTGAAGTTGGCTCTGGCAGTGTTTTGGCAGGGTTGATCAAGAAGATTGATCGGGCTGTAGAAATTAAGTCGTATTTGGATATATAGTTACATATTATAACTTACACTTGACAAAATACCATATTATTATGTAAAATACAGTATCATGAATGAATACATAAAACGAATTGCCGAAGAAAACCTTGCTAAAACACTGACTCAACCTAAGGTCGCAATAATACTGGGCGCCAGGCAGGTAGGGAAAACCACCCTTACCAAACACGTTCTAGCCAACAGAAATGTATCTTTTCTTAACCTTGATATTGAACCAAACAAGCAAAGCCTTTTGGCCGCAGCCCCCCTGCCACCCCTTGACGCGATAAAAAGCTTAGGCAATCCGGAAATTCTGGTCATTGACGAAGCCCAACGACTCCCTGAAACAGGCAGAATTGTGAAAGGGTGGTTTGACGCAAATATCCCAACCAAAATTATTTTACTTGGCTCATCCAGTTTAAACCTCATCAACCAGGCTGCCGAAAGCCTAACTGGTCGCAATGAAAAATTATTTCTGCCCCCCCTTCTTTTTAAGGAGATAATTGTTAGTCAATCCTGGCACTCGCCTGTTTTTACAAACAAACAAATAGAGGAAAAGTTTCCAGAGCAAATACAAACATTGCTGATGCAAAGCCTGGCCTTTGGCCACTATCCTGAGACAATTAGCCTTGTTGATAAACAAACACATCTTTTAAATCTAGCCGCAGACTACCTACTCAAAGACATTTTGCAAATAGGTCTGATCAAAACCCCAGAACTGCTAAAAAATTTACTAATGCTCTTAGCTCACCAAATTGGCTCAGAAGTGTCAATTAGTGAATTGGCAACCTCTCTTGGCATAGCCCGTGTTACTGTTGAAAGATACCTAGAGTTACTAGTACAAACTTTTGTGATTTTCAAACTACCTGCCTTTAGCACTAATCCGCGCAAAGAAATCAACAAAAGTCAAAAAATATATTTTTGGGATACTGGCATACGCAATGCCCTACTCAACGACTTTTCAACTAATCCAATGCGTTCTGATATCGGTAAGCTTTGGGAAAATTGGGTGATAGCAGAATTTGCCAAGAAAAACTTATTGAACGGTGGACGGCAAAATCTTTATTTTTGGCGCTCCCGTTCCAGCGGCGAAGTCGATCTAGTTGTCAAAGAAGGCGAAGTCCTTTCTGCTTATGAAATAAAATGGAAAGCACGGTCTTCTCGCCAGCGCGCTTTTGTCCAAAAATATAATACCAAGGTCGAAATTATCGATCACTCAAGACCGCTTAGCTGGCTTGATAAAAAAGATTGACCACGCAGTAGAAGTTAAGTCTTTTTCTAATATTTGAGCCCTTCTTTCCTTTGGAAAATCCCAAGCAAAAATGATATACTTGTATTTCGTTTGTTCGAATAACCTCATCACAGCCGAGCAAAGCAAGTGGTGGGTGAGGGTTAAGGGAGCTTATCATGCAACTAAAAGACAAAAACGCTCTAATAACTGGCGCAGCGCAGGGGATTGGCAAGGCCATTGCCATTGCCTTTGCTAAAGCTGGCGCTAACGTTATTGTCTCAGACATCAACCTAGAATTAGCCAGCAAAACAGCAGAAGAAGTTGCTGCCTTAGGGGTCAAAGCCAAGGCGATTAAGCAAAACGTCGCCGATGCTGCTGAAGTTGAAAAGGCTGTTAAAGAAGTCCACACAGAATTCGGCAAAATAGATATTTTAGTCAACAACGCCGGCATAACCAAAGACGGCCTTTTGATGAGAATGAAAAAAGAGGATTGGGATTTGGTTATCAACATCAATCTTTCAGGAGTCTTCAATCTCTGTCGCGTAATGGTCCCAATAATGATGAAACAACGCTCCGGCAAGATCATTAATATTGCTTCAATTGTTGGTGAGATGGGGAATGCTGGACAAATTAATTACTCAGCCTCAAAGGCAGGGGTCATTGGCATGACCAAAACCATGGCCAGAGAAGTAGCCAGCCGAGGGGTAACTGTTAATGCTATCGCTCCGGGCTTTATCCAAACCGCAATGACTGATAAAATACCAGAGGTTAATAAGCAAAAGATGATCGAGCAAATTCCTTTGGGCAAGCTTGGTCAACCAGAAGATATTGCCAACGCCTGTTTGTTTTTAGCAAGCGAGAGCGGAAGCTATATCACCGGCCAAGTGATCCGCGTTAACGGCGGAATGTACATGTAAGGGAGGTGAGAAAAAAATGGATGAAGCACAAGTTTTAGAAAAGGTGAAGAAAGTTGTCGTTGAACAGCTGGGTGTTTCAGAGGGTGAAATATCTAAAGAAGCATCCTTTGTTGACGACCTCGGGGCAGACTCGCTCGACACTGTCGAATTGGTAATGGCCCTTGAGGAAGCTTTTGGGACTGAGATCCCGGACGAAGACGCAGAAAAGATTAAAACTATTGGAGATACTGTTACCTATATTATGTCTCAAAAAAAATAACCGATGAAATTGCCAGAGCTTAAAATTGCAGGTTTTACAGCATCCATCCCAATCCTTCAAGGTGGGATGGCAATCAGGGTTTCAACCGGTGCCCTGGCGGGAGCAGTAGCTGCCGCCGGTGGCATCGGAGTTATTGGCGCCTCTGGCATGGATGATCCAGAGTTAACCAATGAGATAAAAATCGCTCGAGAAAAATCAAAAGGCAACGGTGTTATTGGCATTAACATCATGTTTGCTGCCAGAGATTTTTGGGGTGTGGTCAAAACCGCTACCCGTGAAAAAATTGACATCATTTTTACTGGGGCGGGGTTTTCTCGAGATATTTTTAAGTTTGGTCAAGATAATAATGTCCCCATTGTACCAATTGTCTCATCAGCTAGGCTGGCCAAAACTTCAGAGCGCTGTGGTGCAGCTGCAATCGTTGTCGAAGGGACCGAAGCCGGTGGACACCTTGGCACCGACCGCCCGATCCGCGATATTTTACCTGAGGTCAGAGCTGCTGTAAAAATTCCAGTCGTAGCAGCCGGAGGGATCACCACTGGATCTGACATTGTTGAAATGTTTAAGCTAGGGGCAAACGGGGTGCAGATTGCTACCCGCTTTGTTCTTTCGGAAGAGTGTAACGTTGCTATGCCTTATAAAAAACGTTACCAAACAGCAACAAAAGATGATGTGGTTAAGATTAGTTCACCGGTTGGTTTGCCGGGCAGGGCCTTAAAAACTGCTTTTGTCGACAAGATTTTAAAGAAAGAAGCTCCTAAGCCCGTGGGCTGTGATTTTTGTTTAAAGAATTGCTCACTTGAATACTGTATTATCCAGGCCTTGATCAATTCTTTAAACGGCGACATTGACCATG
>JBDRMQ010000105.1:0-3128 GCA_043811955.1 bacterium
ACCTTGGCTTTTATTCCTCTTTGTTTAATCGCTTTTCTGCTTGTTCCGATATTACTGACTGTTATTTTTGGGCCGTCATACGAGCCGGCAATCCCTGCCCTTCAGATTATTATTTGGACTATTTTGCCAATGATTATTGGGAGCTGCTATAGTGTGATGTTGCTTATTCCAGCAGGAAAGTTCAATGAGTTTCTCTTTGCTGCTGGGGTGGGGGCAACTGTGAATATAATCTTAAATATTATTCTTATCCCTAAATATAGTATGTTGGGGGCGGGGATGGCGACAATTATTGCAGAAACAATGTCAATGATGACCTCTGCTTATCTGGCCCAAAGAGTTTTTAGTTTGAACCTTTTTAAGTATTTGCTCTTGCCTTTATTGCTCTCGGTACTTGGTCTTGCCCCTTATTTTATGATTTTATTTATTACTAAGGGGCTCTCCACAATTTTTCAGCTTAGTTTGTCTGGAGTAACTTTTATCGGGGTTTATATATTGCTTGCCTTTTTGCTAGAGCGCAGCTTTATTTTTGAATTTGCTCGGGAGATATTTAGAAAATAATGGAGCAAAAGCAACCTTTATTATCGATTTGCATTTTAACCTATAATAGGGCAACTCTTCTTAAAGAGGCCTTGTTAAGTATTTTGGGGCAGGCAACTGGGCTAGAAGAGTTAGTTGAGGTCATTGTTTCCGATAATGTTTCAACCGATGAAACTTCGAAAGTTGTCGCTGAGCTTAGGCAAGGGGCCAAGCTTAATGTTCGCTATTATAAAAACGAAAAAAACCTTGGCTTTGATGGAAACTGCTTAATCGCGGTTGAGCGGGCGGCTGGCAGGCATGTTTGGTTATTTGGAGATGATGATTTGCTGGCTGACGGGGTGCTAAAGATCATTTGCCGTGAATTAGAGTCTTCCCCAGAAATTGATGTTTTTCTTGGTGAGAAGCAGGATTTTTTTAAAACTATAAATCAGCCAATGAAAGAGCGCCGGGTGATGAGTTTTGACAAGCCTAAAGTCTTTGATTTTCGAAAACCACAAGTGCTTGATCAGTATTTTTGCCAGAACAAGAAATTAATTGCTTATTTGAATTTTATTTCTATTATTGTTTTTCGTCGTTCAAGTTGGCTGCGGGTAAAAGGTAAAGATAAATATCTTGGAAGTGGATATATTCATGTGTTTGTGTTGCAAAGTTTGCTTTGGGGCAAAAATCCTGGCTGTTTAAAATATCTGCCGGCGCCGCTAGCCCAAAGACGCTGGGGGAGCGACCCAGCTTATGACCTAGAAAAAAGATTTTTAATGGAGTTTCAGATTTTTTCTCAGATAGCGAGAGATGTTTTTTTTGACGAAAAATATGTTTGGTTAATCGATGACTTAATTATTAGAAACGATGGTTTTTCTTGGGCTGTAAGATTGAGAATTAGTCAACCTTGGCGATTTATAACTGTTAATTTTCCGTATCTTTTAAAGCGCTTTTGGGATCACCCGCTTTTGTGGCTAAAAATCTTCCCCTTGCTTTTTGTGCCAAGTTTTATTTTGCGATTACTGCGAGGCACCTATCGGGTTTTTGTCAAAGGTGAGCCAGTTGGTCTTACGGAATAAATTTTGATCAAATTATCTTTTTTGACCCCTTCGCTGCCGTAAAAAGGATCGTTAACTTCTGCTATTATTTGGCAATCTTGTTTTAGAAACCGATTGAAATAGTCTAAATTTCCATAATCTTTTCCCTCGTATTCTTGCTGGATTATATATTTTATTTTTAGTTCCTTGAGGCGTTCTTTGAAATTGCTATAAGTTTGCTGGTGATGGATGATTGATGGATTGATATAGGCGTAAAACTCATAATCGTTTAGCCCTGGATAAAGCGAGGGACTGCCTAGAACACCAAAGTTGCCTGGAGTTGGAAGATGTTGTTTGATTTTTTCTGCATAAGTCGGATAATCAAAATTATGATATTTTTGCCAGTAAACAGCTAAACCAATTGAGTTTATTCCTAAATATGCAACCAATAGGATAAGCAGCCAAACATTTGGTTTTTTTTTAAGGCGCTCAAGAAAATATAGGAAGATTGGCGGAAGGAGAATAACCATATAATATTTGTTCAGGACTGGAATAATAAGAAAAGTTGCTAAAAAACAGATAATTAAGAGAAGTTGAGGATTAAGACCAATTTGTAGTTTATTTTTTTTGCTAATA
This sequence comes from bacterium, assembly GCA_043811955.1. GTDB lineage: Bacteria > Margulisbacteria > WOR-1 > O2-12-FULL-45-9 > O2-12-FULL-45-9 > JBDRMQ01. Next base: position 2,190 of record JBDRMQ010000105.1, read on the forward strand.
AAAATTATTAAGCCAAGCGCAAGCAAAAAACCCGTGATGTTCCAAGTCTCAAACGAAGAGAAAAAGTGAATATAGCGAATAATAATATTGGGAATTATTAGGGTTGTGGAAGCTTGTCGGAGAACGAACATTTGATAGTAAAAGGATTGGAAATCCTGAATGATCCAAAATAAATAGGCTACAACGGGAATGGAGCAGGCAACTGTAAAAGAAATAATTTGTTGCCAAAGTTGTTGTTTATTTATAAAAATTGATAAAACAATATAAAGAAAAATAAATAGCGAGTACGCTTGAGTGATCATGGCCAGACCGCAAAAAAGACCGCTGATAATTAGCCAGATAATTTTGCGCTGTTTTTCAAAATAATTATAAGCAAGTAATGCGCTCAAAATTAGGGCTAGCGCAAACATCTCTGGACGATTTGATCTTGCTAAAATAAAGAAAATAGGGGTGCTCAAGAATAAAGCGCTTAAGACAAGGGTGTTCATAATGGTTAATTTTAGCCTGGATAGATAAATGAATAGCAAAAAGGTTAAAAAAATGACTATTATGGCACTGCAAAGGGGGATTAGTCTTGATTGAAGAATTCCTGAGCCAAATATCTTAAAGACGATCCCATTTACTAAGTAATAAAAAGGCGGGTGAACATGGTAGAACCGACTTTCATTGTGTCCAGTTTCAGACATTTGGCTTCCCAGCTGCCCGGTAGTGGCAAAAGTTTCAGAAATTTCCATTAAATTGCCGTCGTCCAGGCGAACAAAGGGGACAGAGTCAATTTTGTAAAAATAGCTGCCAAATAAAAGAAGATTAAAAATTATAAGTATTATGAGTAGAATTTTTCTTTTGGGCATGTTAATTTTGTAACGGTTTGATTATATATTACAGTTAATAAAATGACAAACATTATGTGTCGAGAACATAAAAAAACTAGTATAATAA
>JBDRMQ010000106.1:0-6213 GCA_043811955.1 bacterium
AGAGAGACGTTTTCTTTAAATAAAATCATCGAAGCAAAGGCTACGATGACGTAGGCTATGGCAACCATGGGGTAGACCAGGCTGATTTCAAAGCGAGAGAGGACAGCCAGCCAAAAGATCGAAGATAAACCAAAGCAGGCAAAGCCAAAGAAGACATAAGGGTTCGTAAACATCGGGATAATGTTTTGGACCATTTGAGAGATCGGGAAAGAGCCAAACATAGTCATCCCTTTTTTCATTAAGAGCTGGCCTGTGACTGCTAAAAGGATTGAGACTGCGAGCAATAAGTAATTGATCATTTTTATAATTCCTCCCAAATCAAGCCTTTTATTTTAACCACAGAAACAGCTTTCTTAAAAAACCCAATCGAGTAAAGCTGGCCTGTATCTTTTTCTTTAACAACCTTGGCCCAGCCTTTTTCTAGGGCAACTTTTTCGCCAACAGCCTTGTTAATTAACCAACTTTTGTCATTAGCTTTGTAGTATGGCAGGTCAGTGTACCAGTTAGGGTTGCCGGCCAACTTTACTTTGCCATACTCTAGCCCGGCTTCAGCCATAAAGAAGGCCTGCTCTTTTTGGACAAAGGCTTGGCTGCTATAATTGTTATTATAAACTATTCTGACCAGAAAAACAGTTAGGAAAGAAAGAGTAGAGATGATATATATTGTTAATAGCAAGGCGCTGCCACGTTTCATAATTTGTTCCTCAAGCTAATGACGGCTGAAAGCTGATCAAGCTCTATTTTAACTAGCCCAGGCGCTATATATGAAAAAGAGAGCTCTTTTATTTCTTGGTCATCGGTTAAATATTGGGTGTAGCTATTTTTTAGGTGCCTGACCTTTTTATCTTTTATCATGTATTCAATTTGGTCGGCCCCAACCTGGAGGCAAAGCTGTTTTTTGTTTGAGCTGGGGAGGACTTGGCTGGCTGAGCGAAGGTCTTTGATAATTTTTCCCAGCACAAAGTTCTCAATTTGTTGATGCTCATTTTGCTGAACTATTTTGCCTATAAACATCAGCTCGGCTTTGAAGGTTTTTAAAATTACCCCGACCAAAAGAATGACAAGGCTTAGACAAACAAGCAGTTCGACCAAGGTAAAACCTTTTTTACCCATTTTAGTAAGTCCCCTTTAGTGTCTCGAGCTGGTTGTCTCCCAGGGTGAGCTTGATGCGGACAAGTTCGCTTGAAATTGGAGTGACGTTGATCTCTCCGCCATCCGCAAAAGGGGTTTTATTAAGGAGCTTAACCTCGGCAAAAGAGAGTTGTTTTAGCGCTTCTGCTTGGGCTGTCAGCTCAAGCTGGTTTTGAATTAAAGTTTGAGAAGTTTTTGTTGAGGTCTTGGCCATTTGTAAGATAGCCGCCAGGGCAGCGGTGAAAATCAGAAAAATGCTGGCCGCGATCAACAGCTCAATTAAGGTCAGGCCTTTCTTATTCAATTCTAACCCTCCCGGCGCTTGAAACAATGACTTTCTTTTTTTGGCCAAACTTCCCCTCAAAAATAATTGAGCCTGTTTTCCCAGGGAGGGGATTACCAGAGGGGGCAAAGGCAAATGTTTTTCCTTTGATAGTTAGTTCAGCGGTTTCTTGGGTCATTATGGCCTTGGCTTGGAGCGCCCTGATCTGGCTGGCCGAGGCTTGGGCCTCAGTGTTGAGTTTGGTGAATGATGAAAAGCGCGCAATCGCGGGCCCGGTTAGAGCAGTTAAGATCGCCAAAATAGAAATTGAGATAATGAGCTCAATTAATGTGAAACCAGTTTTTCTCCACCCCACCTGCCGTCCTCCTCCACCAGAATATTGTCGATCAACCGCGCCTGCCCCAAGTTTGCTGCCAAGGCCACCAAAACCTGGCCTTTGACTGTTTTAACCTCTTCAAGTGTTTCTGGGTCAACAATGGCCAAGTATTCAAGCCGCAAGCCCGGCACTGTTCCAATGATCGAGCGCAGCCTGACCAATATCTTATAAGCATTTTTTTCGCCTTGAGCAATTAAGGATTTTGCCTCTTGCAGGAGCTTGAAAATATTAGCGGCGCGCTCTCTTTCTGGCTGGGTTAAGTAGCTGTTGCGTGAGCTCATGGCCAAGCCATCGTATTCGCGCACTGTTGGCAGGCCAATGATTTTTGTCGGAAAATTAAGTTCTTCAGCCAAGGCTTTAATGATCAGCAATTGTTGGTAATCTTTTTTGCCAAAAAAAGCCAGGTCAGGATCAACAATATTAAGCAGTTTAGCCACAACCGTGGCGACCCCTTTGAAATGTTCTGGCCGGGACTTGCCGCATAGTTTTCTCGACAGGCTCTCGATATAAACAGAGGTCTTAAAACCTTTGACATACATTTTGTCCGCGTCAGGGAGAAAAAGAGCGTCAATGCCAATGTTCTCTAAAAAAGTTTTATCTTTTCTGGTTTGGCGCGGGTAACGAGCCAGGTCATCACCTGGACCGAATTGGGTTGGGTTAACAAAGATGCTGGCTACAACAATATCAGCATTTTTTTTGGCGGCTTCAATCAAAGAGAGGTGTCCTTCGTGCAAAGCGCCCATGGTGGGGACAAAGCCGATGGTCTTGCCACGGGTTTTCATCTTGCGGGAATATTCATACATTAACTTTGGATCATTGAAGACTCTCATGCTTTATCTAAACAGTCCAAAAACGGGCAATTGCCCAAAGTATAATAGCTAGGATTACAGCCAGCATTTTTAACCAGATGTTCCTAGTAAAAAAATCCTTAAGCACCTTTATTCTCCTTTTTTATCGTTTGGCCCTTCTTGTTTTGGGGCGGTTGGCCGCTGCCAGGTCGCATAATCACATTTTGGATAATTGATGCAGCCATAGAAGATTTTACCATGACGGGTCCTTCTTTCAACTAGTTCTCCGCCGCACTTGGGACATTGGACATTGATCTTTTTTAAGATTGATTTTGTGAACTTACATTTTGGGTAGGCAGAACAAGCTAAGAAGCTGCCAAAGCGGCTGTTTTTCATGACTAGCGGGCTGCCGCATTTTTCACATTTTTCGCCAGCTGCTTGGGCTTCGTCTTCTTTGGTCGGCTTGGTAAATTTACACTTAGGAAAAGCTGAACAAGCAATAAAATTGCCATAGCGGCCCTGCCTGATAACCAGCTGTTTACCGCATTCTGGACAGGTTTCGTCAAGTGCGATCTCTTTTTTTATTTTTTTCATATTCTGGTCAGCCGCGGCCAAGGCTTTGGCAAAAGGGCCATAAAATTCTTTTAGGGTTTTGGTCCAGACAACTTTGCCGGCAACAACATCGTCTAGGTCGTCTTCCATATGAGCGGTAAACTTAATATTGAGGATATTGGGGAAGTGTTTGACCAGCAGCCCGTTGATCGTTGTGCCGATCTCAGTTGGTTTTAGCGCCCGCCCCTCTTTTTCTACATAACCGCGGGCTTGGATAGTTGAAATGATGGGGGCGTAAGTTGACGGCCGACCGATCCCCCGCAGTTCCAGCTCCTTAACCAGCGATGCTTCATTGTAGCGGGCTGGGGGCTGGGTAAAATGCTGCATTGGTGAGAGCCCTAATAAATTTAATTTCTCGCCTGTTTTTAAGGCTGGGATCAAGCCTTCGGCTTCTTTTTCTTCTTCGTCATCATCCCCTTCAAGGTAAACCTTCATAAAACCATCGTACTTTAAGACTGAACCAGTGGCCCTGAATTTGTAATCCTTGGCCATAATATCAATTGCTGTTTGGTCAAAGATTGCAGGGTTCATTTGACAGGCTACAAACCGTTTCCAGATTAGTTCATAAACCTTTAGCTGGTCTGGTGCTAGGTCTTTTTCTAGCGATTCTGGCGCTTTGAGCACTGAGGTTGGCCTGATTGCTTCGTGCGCGTCCTGGGCTTGTTTTTTCTTTTTATATTTTATTGCCTGGGCTGGCAAATGGTCTTTGCCAAACTGTTCTGTAATGTATTGTCGGACAGCGGCTTCGGCCTCATCGGCAATGCGCACAGAGTCGGTTCGCATGTAGGTGATATGCCCTTCTTCGTAGAGCTTTTGGGCCATCATCATGGTCTTTTTGGCAGAGTAACCTAGTTTGCGCGAGGCTTCTTGCTGCAGGGTGCTGGTGATAAAGGGCGGGGCTGGGTATCTTTTTTGTTCTTTTTTCGTGACCTTGGCAACGTTATATTCCGCGCCAGTTAGGTCGGCAATGATTTTTTTTGCTTCTGCTTCAGAGGTGATTATTTTTCCATTTTCTTTGGGCCGAACTCCAAGCCCTTCTTCACCTTTAGCAATAAGTTTGGCAGAGAGCCCTTCTTGCTGGGCATTGCTTAATTTAGCTAAAATATCCCAATATTCTTGCGCCTTAAACTTATTGATCTTTTCTTCTCGTTCACAGATTAGGCGAACGGCCACAGATTGGACCCGGCCAGCAGAGAGCCCTTTTCTAACCTTTTTCCAAAGGATGGGGCTGACCTTGTAGCCGACCAAGCGGTCGAGGATGCGGCGGGCTTGTTGAGCATTGACCCGATTAAGGTCTATTTCGCGGGGATTTTGGACAGCCCGAATAACGGCTTCTTTAGTGATTTCGTGAAATTCGATCCGTTTGATCTTTTTTAAGTCGCCAAGGATAGTTTTTAAGTGCCAAGCAATTGCCTCCCCCTCACGGTCAGGGTCTGGGGCAAGGAAGACGGTTTCGGCCTTTTGCGCGGCTTTTTTCAAGTCCGCAATAATCTTTTCTTTTCCTTTGATGATTTTATAATTAGGCTCAAAATTGTTTTCTACTTTAACACCAAGGGATTTGGGCGGCAGGTCACGAATATGCCCCATGCAGGCTGTGATTTCAAAGTCTTTCCCCAGGAACTTCTTAAGGGTCCTGGCTTTGGCAGGGGACTCGACAATGACTAAATTTTTCTTAGATTTTGTAGCCATAACAGTAAAAAATTATAGTATCAGATATTGGTTGTTTATGTCAACTTGGGAGCGAGGATATTGTGGGGAATGGGGTGTGGGTTGTGAGGGGGGTATGGCTAGGTTCTGCCAAAACGTTTGTGCAATTCATCTGAAGAGAGCTTGATCATGGTTGGTCGACCATGTGGGCAGGTGGCTGGGTTTTCGGTTTGATAAAGATTTTTGATTAAATTGACCATTTCTTGGGCTGATAAGCTGTCCCCAGCCTTGATTGCTGCCTTGCAAGCAATGGCCTTGCGAATATTTTCTTGTTTTATCTCCATTTGCGCGGATTTGCCAAGTTCTTGGAGCTCGGAGATTATATCTTGCAAAAGCTCCTTGGGCAGGGCTTTGGCTGCCTGGGCTGGGACGGAACGTAGTAGATAGGAATTGTTGCCAAATTCTTCAAGGCTAAAGCCGATTTTATTAAGGTATTCTAGATTGTCTTGTAGGGTCTGTTTTTCTTTTGGATCAAAATCAAGGGTTTCTGGAATTAACTGTTCCTGTGCTCCGCGATCCGCTTTCTGCTTTCTAATCTCATCATAAATAATCCTTTCATGTGCGGCGTGCTGGTCAATTAACACGAGCGTTTCCCCATCTGTGGCAACTATGTATGTATTCTTGAGTTGGTAAATTGGGGTGAGGGGAATATCCTCAGAAATTTCAATCGTTATCTCTGGCATTGCTGTAGCTAGGGATGGGTTTGTTTCACCAAAGAAAATTTCAGTCATTTCAGGAGACCAAGTAGAATTCGGAGTAGTGGGGGATGAGGGATGGGGTATGGGGCCTGCCTGCCGGATAGGCAGGTGTGAGGGGGTGAGGCTCCTTGAAACTGCGTCCCTAATTGCTTGCATGACTTCGTTTGTTTTGACGAACTTAACTTCGCGTTTAGCTGGGTGAACATTAACATCAACTTGTTTTGGATCAATTTTGATAGACAAAATAGCGATGGGGTGGCGGGCGCTAGGGATGAGGGTGCGGTAAGCGTCTTCAAGTGCCCTGTTAAGCAAGAAGTTGCGGACATATCTTTTGTTAACAAAAAAGGTTTGGTAGCTTTTATCAATCCGGCTAACAGTTGGCGGGCTGATCAGGCCAGAGATGGTTTCGCCTTTAACTTCGACGAGTTCCTTGGCCAAAGTTGGGCCATAGACTGAAGCAGCTGCTTCGCGCAAATTCCCTTTGCCAGGGGAGCGGAGCAAGGTCTTGCCATCTGAAATTAACTCGAGCCGGATACTTGGATATGCTAGTGCGTACTTGGCTACGATATCGCCAATGTGCCCCATCTCTGTGCCAGGGGATTTCATAAACTTTTTACG
>JBDRMQ010000107.1:0-7651 GCA_043811955.1 bacterium
TGGATGGATATGAAAAGTTGGAGGGGAAGAGAAAAGAAATAGCCAGGCTTTTGATGGGACTTCTAAGCTCTTTGAAAAAAGAGCTATAATACCTGGACCCATGACCCTGGCAACTGGACCCTATTACTAGAAGGAGCGTGAGTAAAAAAATGAAAAAGTATCTTGTTTTGTTGGTGATCGTAGTAGTGGCTTTGGGGGTAGTGGGGTGTTTTGACAAGGCTACACAAAAGGAGGATAAGCAAAATTCAGTAAAAAAGAAATCGGTTGAGGGAAAGCAGAAGAGCAAAAAAAATGAGATAGAAATTGTTAGATCTGCGGTTCAAGATACTTTGTTGGCTGTTTTAGAAGACAAAATTTCGTTGCCTGAAGAAAATAACGGAATTAAATATGTTGAAAAAACTTTTGAATTAACAAAAGAGGTTTTTAGTACAGTAAGAATAGTTGTTTATAAATATGATGATGAGAATTATATGTGGCGAGAAGGTTATGAGGGGAGTGAAAATTGGGGAGACAGGGATTTTAAGGAGGAAGCCGAGGCTTTTCGGAAAACTTCTTTTGGGTTTCGTAAAGAGCGCAAGTATCCAGGTGGGTACTACTCCATGCCAGGCTGGGTGAAGAAACAAGGCGCCATTAAACTTCGAATTGAAGATGATTTTTTTAAACCAGCCGGATCTTTCACAAGAACCTTTGCTACTTTTATAAATAATTATTTGATTGAGATTCATTATATTTGTCTTGAGGGTGTTGATTTTATTGATTATGAAGATTTTTCCAAGGGTATAGTTTTTAATAAGCAGAATCAAACGGTGATCGAGGAGATTGAAGGGGCGATAAAGGAGCTGAAATATCAAATTGGGAAATAGGATGAGAAAGTCTTTGTCTATTGTATTAATTGCTATCTTAGCTTGTTTTTGTTTGCAAAATCAAGCTTATTCATATTCTATCCAATATCCGTTTAGGGATGCTGATGGTAATGATTTTCACGTGCATCGGTCTGAAAATTTTGGCGCGTATCGCAAATACTTTAACAAGAGCTACCCTGATAACCCCAAAAAATGGTATGCGGAATTTCATACTGGTGTTGACCTTGGGACTTCGGCAAGAAGAAGTGTTTATCCACTTGCTAATGGTACCGTTGTTGCTATCCAAAACATCCGTGGCCCGGATTACGGGCTTACTGTGATTGTTGATCACGGTACTTGGCAGTCATCTTATTCTCATCTGGCAAGTTATAACGTGAAGATTGGAAATCCTGTTTATGCCAATAGATCGATCGGGGTTCAAGGCTCGACAGGAAAAAGCACAGCCGTTCATTTGCATTTAAATGTCGGAAGTGGCTCAGATATTTACAGGATGCGTGATGTTAAAAATGCTAAAGGCGAAAAGATTGGTGAACGTGTAAGTTTCATGAATTCCCGTTTGGAAAACCCCCTTAGCCACGGCTTAAATCTTTCTAGTGATTATAGCGGAAGTGATAGTACCAGAGATGCAAAACTTTATTTGCTCAGTTTGGGCACAGGAAAAGAGATAACAAAGTCAGATGTTTTATGGGGTTTAAATAAAAAAATCAGAATAATTGTTGAAGCTTATGATAAGACAATGAAAAGACGTTTTAAAAGTAACCCATATAGGATAACTTTTAAGGTGTATGATTTTGAGACAGAGGATAAAATCTTTGACAAGGAAATAAGATTTGATGATTTAAGGTTTGGCAATAGTTCTGCGGTATCGTTAGATAAGATATACAACTTAGACACTTCAACCCGTGAAACATCATCTTATTTTGAAAAATATAGGGATTCAAACGGGATATTGCGGAGAAAGACTGAAAAGTTTTATTTTTATAAAGATTGGACGCCGCCAAAATTTGGTTTTTTTAAGGTGGTTGTTGGGGTATATGATCTAGTAAATGGTAGTGAGGTCGTAAGTTCAACAGCTGAAAAAATAATAAATATTGGGACAGTCGGGGTTGATTTTTATGACACTACTGTTTATCCTGCTTCAGTTGGAGATCCCCCCCTTGTTGATTATTTTGACCTAAGTAACGCTTCCTTCTCATCTGATACTAATAACCTTTTGGGGGTTTGCAGGACGTATTTTACAGCAAAGAGCCAAACTGTGGTTAATTGGAGTGTGGAGATATACGATGGTTGGGATAATTTGATTAAGTCAATTGATGGCGGAAGCGGAAGAATGTTAGATGTTGCTTGGGATGGTACAAATTCTTCTGGATGGAAGGCCGCAAGTGGGACTTATACTTATAGGGTTATTGCAGAATTAAACGGCGAAAGCAAGCTTCTTAAATCTGGCTCTGTAACGGTTGATAAAGATGCCCCAGCTTTATATGGTTCAATTTCTCCCTCAATTTCAAGCGTAACATCTTCATCTGAAACAGTATCTTTTTCTTTAAACCCGGCTGAAGATTTAGATTCAACGGTTGTTGAAGTATTAGATGAATATGGCCAATCGGTTAGATTTTTAGCTAGCACAGCTGGTATTATGCAAGGCGAAGATTTTCAAATTAACTGGGATGCTCCTGCCTCTTTAGCTAATGGTAATTATGTTATCCATGCTATGTTAGTGGATAAAGCGGGCAATGCAAATGATTATTATAGTTATATTAGAGTGGATGTACCTGATAACCCCATAGATTCTCCTCCTCCGCCTGATGATTACGAAGGTTTGCTTTTGCCTCCCTTTAATGAGCGTCCAATTGTTTCTGACATTGCCTTTGATTCGTCTGGCAATAAATATGTGCTGTATGGCAGGGACGATAAGTTGGTTAAATATAATTCTGCCGGGACAATGGTTGCTTCTGTTGCGGGGTTAAGACTTCCAATGGGACTGGCTGTTTCTCCTTCTGGTGATCGGGTCTATGTGGCAGATACATATAATAATCGGATGTTAATTTATGATGGGAACTTGAATCCTCTCAAAGAAGTTAAAGGCCAGGATATCTACATAACTTATGGTGACGTTGACAGTTATTGTTGGGGTGTTTTTGGGCTTACGAAGCATGATGAATCTGATGATGCAGGAAGGGGAGAGAAGAACTATTGGGGGGAAGGTTATGGTTTGCCAGAAGGCTTGGCCATTCTTAATAATGATTTATATATTATAGATAAAGAGAAACATCGTTTGTTAAAATTTGATAAAAATGGTGTGGCAGCAATATTTTCAGTTCTTAAGGCTGATTTAAAAGATGAGGCGAGAAGTGCTTATAATCAGAACAATACTGTTTCGGGAAGGACCGTTGAAAGAGCGCTTTTTTATTCAAATTCTCTTAATGATGAAATTACTTTCGATCCAAATTCTATTGATAAAAGTGCGTATGATCGTGGCTGGATGAGATCAATGTTCCTACATTCTAACCCTGCCGGAAATACCGATAGCCAATTTGCTTCTCCTTCTGATGTAGCCATAGACTCTTCCGGTAACCTCTACGTTTCCGACACCAGCAACAACCGTATCCAAAAATTTGCTCCCGACGGCTCGTTTGTCTACAAATTCGGTGAAGATATTCTCAAATCTCCCAAAGGAATAGATGTTGATTCGTCCGGCAATATCTGGGTGGCGGATGGGGGAGAGGGGCCAGGTGCCAGTTTCCAGGGTCCAGGGGCCAGTAGGGGAGGAAGATATGGCTAAGGGATTTCAAGATTTGATTGTTTGGCAAAGGGCGTATGATTTTGCGTTAGAGATTTACAAAGCAACAAAGGAATTTCCAAAAGATGAGTTGTATGGATTGACTTCACAAATAAGGAGGGCAACTGCATCGATCTCTCTGAATATTTCAGAGGGTTATGAACGACAACATCGTAAGGAGTATATTCAATTTTTAATGATTGCAAAGGGGTCTGTGGGAGAAGTTGAGACCTGTTTAATGTTTAGCAGAGATTTGAAGTATTTGTCCGTGGATGGATATGAAAAGTTGGAGGGGAGACGAAAAGAAATAGCCAGACTTTTGATGGGACTTCTAAGCTCTTTGAAAAAAGAGCTATAATACCTGGACCCAGGCCCCTGGACCCTTTTCCCATGACCCAGGCCCCTGGCAACTGGACCCTATTACTAGAAGGAGCGTGAGTAAAAAATGAAAAAATATCTTATTTTGTTGCTGATCATGCTAATAGTTTTAATCAGTGGTATTTATTGTGGTTTATCTCGTAAAGGACAGATTCTAAAAGCCGTTTACATCAAGGATGTTGGAGAAAATTTTGAGGAAATATATGTTAAGGATTTGTTAACAGGAGACTTAAAATTATTAGCCAAGATAGATATTTCCAAAGGAAATTATTATACGCATAGATATTATGGCAGAGAATGCAATGTTTTTTTGATTGCTGACGAGCTCTTTTTCTATGATACAAAGACATGCTCTATTTGCTGTATAAATATTAATAGCGGAGAAAAAAAGATAATCTTTACGGCGGATAAGAATGGTTATTTTCGCTCTTTTAAGGTTTCTGAAGATATTAAACGATTAGTTGCTACTGTACACTATGATGATCCAAAATATGATCACGCCCTGGGACATGATGCGGTATACTTGATTGATTTAGTAACTCAGAAAAAAAAGAGAATGGATTTTGGCATGGGGCTGATAGGAGTATTGCCATATGCTTTTGTGGACGATCAATATTTTATTTTTGAAGCTGATATTGGCACAAAAGGCCCTCGTTACTACATTTTATCTAATCTTACTAATCAGGAAATAATTATTTCTATGTATGAATATGTAATTCCTTCGAAAGATCAAATTATTTTTACCAATTTTAATGGGGCCTTGGGATATCCTCCGATAGGTATGTATTATCCAACAAATTCATTGAGAAGATATGTTTTTGGAGAAAAATCTGTTATCCCCGTTGATTTTTCCAACGAAGAATTTAATAATGAGCAAGCCTTAAAAAAATTATGCGAGTCAATAAGTCATGATGGGCCATTTGTTCAATATAATATATCATTTAAAACCCCTGACAATACAATTGAGCGGTTAAACGAACTATTACAAATGTCTAACCTTTATGATGTTTGGTTCTGGCCCAATGAAAAAACCACTCGCTTGGGAGAATTGATAGAAGATCTAGTTGTAGAAACATATGAATATCGAAGCAATGCCTATGTTGATTTATCAATTGAAAATCGCGTGAAGATAAAACGTCTGAATAGATTATTATTGGAGGCACTCTATTCGAAATTTTGCCCTAAAAATGTTGCTCTTGATGCTGCTTATAATGGATTTCTTATCGATGAAGGATATAGTTATGATATTTCTCGGTTAGCCCTATCCAAGGACAATAAAAAAATCAAATTTGCCAATAATATTCTAAAAAATGATGGCGAAAGAAATGAAAAATGGTTTGTTTTTTGTATCGAAGGAAACAAAATCGTTCCTTATGATGAAACAATGGAAAAAGAATTCCCCCCATCTCGTTATGCGCTTAACAGTGGTGCCAGTGAAATCCCTGATAATTCTATCAATGGGAAGGTAGATGTCTATGATCGTCTTACAAATAAGCAGTTTCTATTAGATGACAATATTGAAAGCGGGTATTTTTTGGGGATTTATAGCAAAAACATGAAATAGAAAGGAGAACAAACATGAAAAAAAATCTTATTTTATTTTTGATTGCTGTGATGATTTTTGGGGGTGAGGGTTGTTTTGACAAAGCTACAAAGGAGGGGAAACAAGGAGGGCAAAAAGCTGGAATTGAAACGGAAAAACTCAAAGATGGAAATGATTATTCTTTTCCGATAAGTAGTTATTCAAAAGAGATAAAAGACATTACGGAAAAATTTTTAAAAGGAGATTTGTCTTCTTTCAATGCGCATTCTGGGAAAGTCAAATATTATTTTAAAGATTTTCCCTTGGAGAGATATCCCCTTGGGACTTCTTTGGGACTCGAAATTTATCCTTTAAGCGATGTTGTTGAGGTAGGAGTTGAAATTGGAACTACGGAATTGAGGTATTTAAACAAGGAGAAAACAGAATTTGATAAGTTTTCTTATGGAAAACATGAGGGTGATGTTTTTGTGAAAGGATATAAGAAGGAACCCTTTGTCGTGAGGAAAATAGGAGGCAAGAAATTCAAAGTTATTGATTTCGGAGCCCCGCGTTGGAATATTGATTTTAGAATTTACGAAACCTTTACAAAAGATTTTTTTATCAGTTATATCTATGCGGTTACTGTATTTGCAGGTGAAAGGCCACTTACCGAAAATGAAAAAACAGGCGAAATCGTTTTTAATGATGCCATGCAGAATAATTTTAAGGAGATTGAAAAAATAATTTCTGAAATAAAATGGTAATAGATGTTGATATAGGATGTTTGGTCAAAGGACTATTTAAAAAGTGTAATTGGATTGGCGATTTATGAGAAATTTATCTGTGGATTGCAGAGTTGTTGGCATTTTGTCTATTGTTTTTCTTGTGCTGGTTATGTCTACTCAAGCCGCGTCCTTTTATCCTTTGGGAAGAAGTTATTGGCGATCTTCAAATTTTGGAGAATATCGAAGTAATGGGTACATACATGATGGCGCTGATCTTTCGGCCCCGGATCATACCCCGGTAAAAGCAGTAAAAGATGGGGACGTATATGATATAAATACTGATGCAACAAAAGATTATGGTGTATATGTAATTGTTAAGCATACCGATGGTACCTATAGTCGTTATTGTCACTTGAGTCAAGATTATCTTAATCCCGCTATGGATTATAGGCTAAAGGTTGATCTTGGTGAGAATAAACATGTAGTTGCCGGCCAGATCATTGGCTATTCTGGTGACACTGGGGCTCGAAGGAATTATCACCTCCACTTTGAATACTGGGATACTAGCGGCAAGAAGATTGACCCGATAACCGGGACATCAGCTTTTGATGGTTTGGACCAACCCAATAATGGCAATGCCTATTTGCATAGAGGGCCGAGGTACAGGGGAGGAAAGCCGCTGGGCGAAACAACTAATGGAATTTATCTCGTTACGCCAGGGACAAACGAGTCGTTTGATGGAACTGATGATGAACTGTGGGCAATGGGGGAAGGAGGCAGTGTATATATTGTCCCTTTTCCATACTATAAACCTGGAGATCCAATTAGGATAGTAGTTGAGGCCTATGACAAAATAATTGATGATAATGGCAATGAGCGCAAAACCAAGAATACAGTTCCTCATAAAGTATCCTTTAAAGTAACAGACGCGGCAGGGAATGTTGTCACTGATTATCAAGGGAAACCTTCGGAATATTCGATAGATTTTGGCAAGACTTCTTTTGCTTCTGTTCCAAGTAGAGCTTATTTGCCAGTGGTAAGAGACACAATTAAAGCGTTTTATTCAACAACCAAACCATTATCATGTGAGAGTTACCCTAAAGTAGAGGATCATGGCCGAATATATTTATATTGGGAATGGTGTCCGAAGAATTCGGGAATATATAAGCTGCGGGTTGATGTGTACGACGCTTATCGGAGAGCGGGCAGTTTAGTCGAAGAAAAAACAGATTCTGAAGATGTCAGTTTGTATTTAGGGGTTTATGAGGGCAGTCATTTAGCTGGCGTGGCGGGGGTAGACGATGCCTTGGCGATATTGCATACGCGCGCTGATCCTGAATATTTCTCACCAAATTCTACAACAAATAATTTGCCTAATAAATCA
>JBDRMQ010000108.1:0-8731 GCA_043811955.1 bacterium
GCGCCCTCTTCTATCTAACTTTGAAATAAGTTATAATTAATTCATGTCGAAAAAATTTGAAACAGTTATTGGCCTGGAAATCCACGCCCAATTAGCGACAAAAAGCAAAATGTTTTGCTCCTGCAGCACCAAGTTTGGGGCTCTGCCCAACACTAACATTTGCCCTATCTGCACCGGCCAACCAGGAACCCTCCCTGTTGTTAATAAAAAAGCGATTGAATTAGCGATAAAAACCGCAATTGCTTTAAATTGCACCATTGAACCACAATCTATTTTTGCTAGAAAGAACTATTTTTATCCTGACCTGCCCAAGGGTTATCAAATTTCTCAATACGAACTCCCCCTAGCAACCAAGGGACACCTAAAAATTGAGGTTGAAGGCAAAACCAGAAAGATCGGCATCACCAGGGTCCATTTAGAAGAAGATGCCGGCAAATTGATCCACCAAGGGGCCGAGCGCATTGTTGGCTCTGAAGCTTCGCTGGCTGATTATAACCGGACCGGCACTCCGCTCATGGAAATTGTCTCAGAGCCTGACCTTCGCTCGCCTAAAGAGGCCGCAGTCTTTATGCAAGCCCTGGCAAATCTTCTGCAATATCTGGGGGTTTGTGACGCTAAGATGGAAGAAGGCTCGCTGCGCTGCGACGCTAATGTCTCAATCCGGCCGCAAGGGCAAAGCGAATTTGGGACCAGGACAGAGCTTAAAAACATGAACTCATTTAAAGCTGTGGAAAAGGCAATGGCAGTTGAGGCAGAGCGACATGAAGAGATCATCTCTGATGGAGGCAAAATCACCCAAGAAACCAGGGTTTATGACGATAATACAGGGACTACCTCTAGCATGAGGAGCAAAGAAGATTCCCATGATTACCGCTATTTTCCAGAACCAGACCTGGTCCCAATTGAGCCCAGTCGCGAATGGGTTAATGAGATCAGAAATAACCTTGGCGAGCTGCCGCAAAAAAGACGTGAGCGCTTTATTGCCGACTACCAGCTCACAGCTGACAGCTCACACCTTTTAATTAGTTCCAGAAAAATGGCTGATTTTTTTGAAGAGTCGCTCAAGCTCTACAACAAACCGCAAATTATTGCTAATTGGCTGGTTGGGGAAGTAACTGCTTTTCTAAAGGAAGCGAAAAAAGCTATTGAGCAACTTGACCTGACCCCAGCCCAGCTGACTGAGATCTTGCGATTGATTGACCAAGGGACAATTTCCGGTAAAATCGCCAAGACCGTCTTAGTCAATGTTCTCAAAACCGGCAAATCGGTCAAAGATGTTATTGCTGATGGAGGGCTGACGCAAATTAGCAGCGAGGATGAATTGGTAAAAGTTATTCAAGAGACCATCAAAAACAACCCAAAACAAGTTGCGCAATATAAGGGCGGAAAAACCACTGTGATTGCCTTTTTTGTTGGCCAAGTGATGAAAGCGACGAAAGGCCGAGCCAATCCTGGCCTGGCCAATAAACTGCTGAAAAAAGAGCTGGGTTAATCTACTCTCCCCCGAATGGAAACAAAAAGTCTGCCCTCTCACTCAACCCATTATTGATCAAAAGCGAGTTCCAACGAGCAAAAGCTTGGTCTGTTGAAGAATGCATGAAACTCTTAAGCTCGTTAACCCTTGTTTTACTATCTGACCAAAAATACAAAAACTGAACCAAAGGAAGCCCAAAACATGCGGTAGGAATCTCATTAATAACAACAGCAAAAGGGGCTCGCCCTATTAAATCAAGCAAAACAGAAAGCGGCCGAGCAAAGACAACCGGGAAGTTACAAAAATAGGCAGAAGTTCGGCTAAAAGTAAGCCCAACAGCTGGACCATAACAAACAGTCTTTAATATTGCCTCTGCCGGATCTTTTGGGTACAAAACAAATTCAAAAGGGAACTGACTATGAGTGTATTCTCCACAACCAAACCTAATAGATTCATTATTGAGGGCAGGCTCAAGGGAAAGCGTAGCCCTTGAAGAGAAATTATATTGAAACATCAATTGCATCAAAGGGTCAAGACCCGTAATTAGATTATTAAGACTTTGCCAAGCAGCTACCTTACCAGGTAAAACATCATCAAAATTCTCAATATCCCAAGAAGTCATCTCTCGTTTTAAGACAATAACATCATTCTCTGTAGGCAAACGCCCCTCCCTTGCCCTAGCCGCAGCTTCAAAAAAATCTACTGAGCGCTGGCAGAGAGGTGAAAACTTCAGTTCTGAAAGGTTGCGACCCCACCGTTGATGCCCAAGAGCATTTTTTAGCAAGTTCAATGATTGATAAACAACCTGCATATCAACTCGGCTTACCCCAGAAATCATCGCTCCTCCTTATGAAAAAAGGGGGCATAGTGCGCCCCCCCCTAGGTACAACCAAAAAATAATAACTTTAGCTTGCTTTAACTTTTTGTCCAGCAATAACCAATTCTTCTAAACATTCCAAGACACGTGATTCAACGCCCAAGTAATCAAGCAATGTTTGAGCAAATTTAATTGGGAGCCAAATCAATAATAATTCTAATTCTCTTAAAAAAGCAGCTATCATGATTTTTTTCTCCCTAAATTCAAATGGATCTCAACCGGGACAAAAGGATGGCTTGGAAGGAACGTATTTTGAGCTACAGCTAAAATAGCTGCGCCAGCACGGGAGACCCGTCTATCTGCGCTATTTTGCGCTCGAAAATATCCATAACTAGCAGCAATTCTTGACAAAAAACTTGTTGTTCTACCTAAAGTTAAAACTCTCATTCTTTGATCAATCCCCTTAGTATTTTATTATCTGGGGTTTTGCGGAAAAATTTCAGGTGATTTTGGAGGCAAAATAGTTACCCTCGGCTGCTCCGATGATAACCCGAATTTTTTATTCACCTCTTCTTGGGCTGTCTCAAATTGAGCCGCAATGCCTTCGGTTTGAGCCGCCACAAACAAAATGCCCAGTAATTGAGCGTATAATTCCGGTTGCTCTAAAATAAGCTTAAAATTATTTTCTGTCCCCTTGGTTAAAACCGCTTTGCTTGCCCCAAATTTAAAGGCAGTGATAAACCGTCTTGTCGCCCCAGCCTTAAAAGATGGATGGAACTCTCTTTTTCCATTTCTTGAAATTATAGCCTCACGCAAGTCAACAACAGCATTAACAACTGCAATCTCCTTTGGAGTTAAGCCGGATTTACTCTCAGAAAGCTTTGCTATCGGGGTATTATTACTAAGGGTTATTCTATTTGGTGTCCTCAATAAACTCTCTGAAATCTCTTTTGCACTCTCCGGTCGACCAAGAAGTTTTCTCATGTCACTTTCTAAACCACGAAAAAGATCAGCTATTCTCTCCTGGCCTTTAGCAAAACGAGCCAACCCCACAGCATCTCCAGTCAAAGCCCCTTTCAAAAAATTAAGTGCGTTTTTATAATCATCTTTACGCATAATTTTGAAAAACATGATTGGCCCCAACATGTCTTCCTTAACTTCGTAAACCTCGCCCTTATCATCAGGAGACAAGAATATTTCGCGAGCATTGTCCTTAAAGCGAGTGCTGTTTTGTAAAAGTAAATACAGTGCTGCCAAATACTTTTTTTCATACCCAGTCAGATGGCTAGCACAACTATCAAGTACCGGCAAGACCAACTCCCTATTCACCACCTCGCTTAATTTTTCCTGCAATCCTTTAGCTATTTCCATTACAGCTTGGCGTGAGTCAGTAAATTCTAAAGATTTGACACTGCGAGGCCCGACAAGACGAATCGCCTGTATTCGCCTATCAAGCAGGTCAAAACATTTTTCCTCTTCCCCAGTCCTGTTCCACATCAAATAAGCAAATTTGCGCCAAACCTCAATCGTTAATTTGGGGTCTTCATATTGGTCAAACATGGCCAAGGCATCTTTTTGCCTGCCTTCAGAAAACAAGACAATTGCTCTAATCAAGCGATTGTCTTGAGGACGAAGCTTTGAGCGGCTATCTCGAGGGCTAAGTTTTTTGGTGAGACGTTCTAATTCTTTTTTTATAACATAATCTACCTCAGCCCTAGCTCCCGGAAGAAAGCTGGCTCTCTCATTCTGCCGGCTCTGCGAAGTAGGACAAAGTATCATCTCAAGAGTAATGGTTCTGGGTGGGGTTGGCGGCGGGGTTGGCCTGTGGTTTCCCGGTAAAGCCCCTTTTTTATTACAACTCACTGGCTTACCAAAAAAGCGTCCGAAAATTTCTCTTGCATTTATTCGCATATAGTATTATCAACATGTTTTTTGAGAAATTTCACTTTTTGGGGAAAATTATTTTAGAGGAAACCCAGCTATACTAGGGTTTTTAGGGCGCCCTTAACTATCTCTTCAAGATTAGCCCCAGGATCAATCCCTAATTTTAAAATAGTCTCTCTCGCTTCGCGGGGGGTATAACCTAAGGCGATCAAGGCTGAAATTGAATCAGAGACCAGGGTTGATTCACTACCTTCAAGCCCAATTATCATATCAGACGGTTTTACGACGTAAGCTTTTGCTACTTTCTCCCTAAGTTCGATCACTAATTTTTGGGCGGTCTTTTTACCAATACCAGGCGCAGTTGAGAGCAAATTAACATCGCCGCTAGTAATAGCCGAGACAACTTTTTCAAGAGGAAAGGCAGCCAGGATTGACATGGCCGCCTTGGGGCCAATCCCGCTAACTTTGAGCAAAAGAGAAAATAGGCTGCGTTCTTCTTGGCTCAAAAAACCATAAAGAGAGATGTCATCTTCGCGCACAACTTGAGAGGTAAAAAGTTTTATCGCCCCCCCTAGCTTTGGCAGGCGGGCCAGGGTTGAGGCAGGGACATTAACATGATAACCAACATTGGCTACCTCAACTACCAGGTAGTTCTTACCAATATGTTCCAATATCCCATTAAGATGAGAGATCATAAGCTTTTTATTTTATGTGAATGATGGTGACAGATCGCGATCGCCAAGGCATCAGCCGCGTCATCAGGCTTGGGGATCTCCGAGAGACCCAGCAAGGTCTTAACCATATGTTGAACCTGCTTTTTATCTGCTCGACCATAGCCAGTAGCTGCTACTTTAACTTCTAGCGGAGTATACTCAGCAACAGGTACTCTCAATTCTGCCGCGGCCAAAAGGGTTATCCCCCGGGCCTGGCCAACCGAGATCGCGGTTTGCGTATTCTTGCCAAAAAACAGGCGCTCAATCGCTAAGTGGGTTGGTTTATAGTTCTTGATTAATTTTATCATTTCTAAATAAATCAAACGTAGTCGATTATGCGGGGTTTCTTTGCTGGAAGTTTTGATAACTCCGTGGTCAATAAAAACCAACTTACTGCCACGCGCCTCAACCAAACCAAAACCAGTAGCCGCTGTCCCAGGATCAATTCCCAAAGTTAACATGATAAATTTATAGTAGCACGATTAAAAAGTTATCTCAACATTGCCTGTAATATCAGTTAGTTTGTAGTCGGGAGAAGAGCTTTCTTCTCGCTCCACGCGCAGAATCAAACTCGCGAAATCACTCAAGGAATATTTGGTGCGCAGGGAATAATTATTCTTGCGGGTGGCAGCTCCTTGAAAAGCTTGCTCGTGTGAATAATCAAAGTCAACCCGCAAGCTATCCTGAAAACGATAGATAAACCCAAAACCAGGAGAAAGGGTATAAGTCACTTGAGAGAGCAGGTAATCGGTCGTGCGGCTATAGGCGCCGGTCAACGAAAAAGTCCAGCTTGGGCTGGCGGTCCAAATCCCTTTCAAGCTCGCTGAGTGGCTCTTGGTGTTAACTAAATTAGTAAAGGCCTCTCCCGTCCCTTGGTCAGACTTTTCGTATGTATATCTTGAATCAATGGCCAGTTGCTCAGAAAGCGAGGTCTTGACGATCAAGTCAAATTTTTGGCTGCCATCGGTCCCCTTTAAGTACGCATGGGGCTCAGCCGTAGAATTTAGGGTTGAAGAGACTGCCTCAGAGAGCTGGTAATTAAATTCTGTTGACAAGTAATTCAATGGCGCTAATTTTAACGTATACAATGTTGAATTAGAATCGCGGAGGCTGTCTTTTAAGCTGTAATTGGGATAATCATCTTTATCAATTGTGTAGGAACTCCCTTTCTTAACGATCAAGCCAAAGAGGGCGTATTTGACAGGAATAAGATTGAGATCCATTTGCTGCTGCTCATTATTATAGCTGATGGTTTGCGTCCTTAATATCCTAGTAAAGTTTGGTTTATATTGATAACGCAAGCGCAGCTCTGGTCTGGGACGAAGGTCAAGCGAGAACGAGCCTGATTGTTTTGAGACCGCCTCCCCTGTCCCGCTAAAATCCTCAACAACTGAAGAGACAGTATACTTACCATCAGTTTGAAAAGCCTTAGATGGTTTGGCCAGATAAGAAAGATCAGTCACATTGGTGTGCCCCTCAATACTATCATCAATAATTTGCACAGAAGAGCTAAGCTGGTAGCTTGTACTTGGGGTAGCGGCAAGTTTTAAATTATACGTTTTGCGAAAAGGCTCGCTGGCGTCAGGCTCAACCCGCTTCTCAATCTCTACATTTGAAGAGAAGCTAATTTTTTCCAAGCCAATCGTAGCCAGACCAGCGCTAACCTTGCGGTAATCAGTTACTTCTTCAGAGGGCGAGCGTCTTAGCCAACGCTCGGTCGCCCCCTTTAAGCTAGCTGAAAAAATCCCAGCCTGGCGCACCAACTCCAATGAATTTTTAGTGATTTTTCGCTCGATCTGGCTCCCTGAAACAGGGTCATTGCTCTCAGCAGCTTCAGAAAACTGGTATTCCAGGGATGGTAAATCCTCTGGAATAATTTGTGCTTTGGCCTTTTTGCTCAAATTTTCAAACAAAACCCCATTTTGCTGATATTTACCGTAGAAGTAATCAGCCCGGCTGGCAAAGATTGAACTTGGGCGATAGCGAAGTTCGCCATAATACTCATAAACATCTTGTTTTGGGGATGGATCATCTAATGGTGTAAAATTGAGCCCCACCCTTTTAACCCTGCCTGCCAAGCCAATCGGGCCTTGGCTGGTATCAAACTCCAAACGAGCAGCTCTACCAGATCTAACCGAGGTTCCAGGCGAGAGCAAATTCAAATCATTAAAAGAATAAGCTGCTTCAAAATTACCTGATAAGTTTTGCGTTTTATAGGCCACATCTGTCCCAACTACGTAATGGCTTTGCGGGTCAAAAGCTTCAGCGCTCATGCTGCTTCTAATCTCTGCCGCGCCAGAGAGCTGATCTGAATCATTAATATAGGTTGCCCCAATTGATAAATTATCATTTGGCTTTAAATAAGATCTTAAGCCATAAGTTGAATGAGCATAAACTGTTTGGCGATAGTCATAATAAACATTGATCACTGATTTCGCGTCAACCACAGCTTTTAAAAAAGTGATTGTCCCGGCCTGATAGTCAATGGTGTAATCTTCAGAGCGATAGAGCCTGATCCCATCAAGCAAAACCTGTTCGGAATCAATTACTACTGGTGAATTCCCTAAACTATACGGGCCTTGGGTCCCATCGCCATACATTTTAGTAAATTTTGCTTCCCCTTTTGGTGACGAATAAAGGCTAGAAAATCCCCAATTACTATAATCCCCTTTAACCCGCGCGCCAGAGAGAACTTTTTGCAAAGTCACAAACTCACCAGCCCCGAAATTCGCCGTAAAATCACCAAGGTAAACCTCAGTGCTCCCATGTTTCATCAGGATTGAGATCTTCTCGTCCCGCTCTCCCAGCTGAGTTAAGCCAATCGCTGAGGTGCGAAAAACATTGGCCTCAATTTCAACGTCCGAGGCTGTTCCGGTGATATTTAAACGCAAGGTCTCTTCTCTTGTCTGCAAGGTGCCCGGACTATACCCCTCTTTTGACCCAGACAATGTTCTGGTCTTAAAAGTAATACTCTGACTCCCTTTAATAACCAACGGGGTTGCTTCAGCACTAGAAACCTGCGCCTGTTCCTCTTCCTTCTCCTCTTCCTTCTCCTCTTCCTGCTCCTGTGCCTGTTCCTCTGCCTGTTCCTTTTCCTTTCCCATCTTCCCTGCCACTCCATATTTCATAAAATATTTAGCCGCGGGCGAATAGGCCCGATACCAAACAACACTCTCTGACCATTTTGGTTGAACCACATTAGCAGAGAAATTCATCTGTCTGGTCCAGACTGTAAAAAAGTGCCAGCCATCTTTGTAATCATCAGGAATTTCAAACTTTCCCCACCAATGACCATCTCGATAGGTCATTTTAATCTTTTGAAAGCGATCTGAAATAAGGGTAACTTTTTCAGCAGGGTAAAAAGTTCGCAAGCGAATAGTGGTAGCCTCCCCAATTGTCGCAGGATATTCTGGATAAAGGCTCAGCGCATATTCATCAGTATAGATAGCCTGCTCTAGCGGTTTAGCAGCTGCTACGCCAAATAAAAAAGCTATTAATATTAATAATGTAATAAGATGCTTGTGCATTCATTGTTCCTTCGTCAAAGAAATAAGGAAGTTTCAGCTAAGTTACCAAACCCCACTTAGTGAAACCCTGTGTACGTTGCTGGTCGTGAGTGAGGCTTGCGTGACAAACGCATAGTCAACCTTGGTGTGACCAGAGGTAAAACCTGCTCCAGCGCTTAAACCATTTGTCCCATAACCGGTGCGAAAGGCTAAGCCTTCCCTTTGCCATTCATAGCCAACTGACCCTTCAGCACCATAGCCAGACTTTAGGGTTTGGGTCAGGTCTAAGGCAAATGTCCCTGGGTTTGATTTAACATAGGCTAGTCCTAAGCAAAGT
>JBDRMQ010000109.1:0-4454 GCA_043811955.1 bacterium
GTTGGGGGTAGTGATCGGTGTTTTTATTGTGATTACCACGGTTAGCCTGGGGCAGGGGGCGAAGAATTTTGTTTATGAGCAGATGACCTCATTAGGTGTGGGACCAAATACACTGGCGGTCTATGGCGCCCCTGAATCAGAAGACCAATTTAGCATGATGACCTCTGTCATGGGTGGCTCAACCCTTACTTCGCGCGATGTCGAGGATATCAAAAACTCTGTGGCCAATGTCAAATATGTTGTCCCTCTCCTGGTTGGGATGGGAGAGGTCACTTATGGCCGCAATAAATATGAGGGTTCGACAATTTTTGGCACCAGCGAAGACTGTCAGAAATTATTTAAGGATTTTGTGGCCAAAGGAAGGTTCTTCACTTCGGTTGATGTGGGGAGCCGGCGCAGGGTCGCTTTTTTAGGCCAGGACATTGCAGACAAGATATTTGGCTCCTTTCCCGCGATTGGTGAAGAGATCAAGATTAATGGAAAAAGTTATAAAGTTATTGGGCTCTTAAAAAGGATGAATGTTTCAGCGCCGCTGAACTTTAATGAAATGGTGATTATTCCTACTACTGCGGCGGTTGACCTTTTAAAAAGGGACCAGGTTATGGAGCTCTGGGTTGGGGCAATCAATACCCAAATGGTCCCAGAGGTCAAAGAATCGCTGCATAAACTGTTGCTGGACCGTCATGGGAAAGAGGATTTTCAGATCAGGATAGCGACTGATATGCTTAATCAGCTTGGCCAGATTATGAATGCCTTGACCCTGGCGATCTCTGCCATTGCCGCGATCTCGCTCCTTGTCGGCAGTATTGGCATTATGAACATTATGTTGGTCTCGGTGGCCGAGCGCACGAGTGAAATTGGGATCAGAAAATCAGTCGGTGCCCATGGCCGAGATATCTTTTTCCAGTTTGTTCTTGAGGCAATCGCGGTTTCTGCAGTCGGCGGATTAATTGGCATTTTTCTGGGCTGGCTGGTCCTCTTTATTGCCGGCCGGGTCTTAAACTTTGCACTTTATCCGTCACTCCCTGCGGTGATTATCTCTTTTATCGTTGCCACGATAGTTGGAATAGTTTCCGGCGTATATCCTGCGATGCGCGCGGCAAAATTAGATCCAGTGGAGGCGCTCCGGCGATGAACTTCTGGCAACTAATCAAAATAGCCTTTAGAGATTTGCAGGCCTCAAAAATGAGGACCTTTTTGACTATGCTTGGGGTTATCATAGGTGTTTTCTCGGTCATAACATTAATCAGTTTGGGCGAAGGGTTAAAAGCCTACATGCGCCGCCAGATTGACTCGTATGGCACTGGGGCAAATTATATGGAGTTGCATGCCGGGACTAAGGGTGGCGGCTTTTTTATCGGCGGTGACTTAACTTATGGTGATGCTAAAGCTATTGAGCAAGAGGCCCGCTCTGTGGCCGAGGTTGATCCGCGAGTAATGCGCTCTGGCGAATTTACATACGGCAATAAAAAATTTAAGACCTCTTTTATTATGGGGGCGAGCCCGCATGTCCAGTCGATGATGAATTGGGCAGTGGCTGACGGTAAGTTTTTTTCCGAGCTTGATGTTGAAACCCGCCGCCGGGTGGTAATAATTGGCAAAAACATTGAAAAAAGGCTGTTTGGTAATTTCTCTGCGGTGGGTGAGCGGATTAAATTAGACGGCCAGAATATCCAGGTAATTGGTGTGTTTGAAGAAAAAGGGGTTTTTATGGGTTTTGATTACGATGGGATGGCCCTTTTGCCGGTCACTGCAGCTAGTGATATTTTTGAAATTAAGAAAATGGTTGAGATTGGGGTTAATGCCAAGTCGGAAAAAGTTGTCCCTGAGGCTGCGGCTGAAGTTAAACGAATCTTAATTAAGCGGCATGGCCAGGAAGATTTTCGCCTTGATACTATGGAAGAATCAATGTCTATGGTTAATACGATTATGAACGCTTTGACCGGGATTGTGGCTGGGATTGCCGCGATCTCGCTTTTGGTTGGAGGTATTGGTATTGCTAATATTATGCTGGTAGCAGTAACCGAGCGCACTCAAGAGATAGGAATTCGCAAGGCTGTTGGGGCGCGCGAGCGCGACATTGTGCTGCAATTTTCGGCTGAGGCAGTAGTGATTAGTTTTATTGGCGGGGCGATTGGGATTATTTCAGGAGGAGCAATGGCGTTATTAATTATGTGTGCGATTGGGTTCCCTTTAATTATTTCTACTTGGGCAGTGCTTTTAGCTGCCACAGTTTCAATATTAGTTGGGGTTGTTTCTGGTGTTTATCCAGCGATGCGGGCAGGTCGGTTGGATCCAGTGGAAGCGCTTAGGTACGAATAAGTTTAGCTAGCTCAGTCTCAACAGCTTGTTCTACGTTTTTATCAAAGTCCACGTAGATATTTTTTAGCTTGCCTTTTAGGTCAAAAACAAAAAGGGTGGGGATGACAAGGACCTTGAAATCTTTTAACGTGGTTAATTTTTTGTCATGCAAGACCTCAAACCCCAGCTTGTTTTTCGCGACATATGCTTGCAACTCTTTTTCGTCGCGGTCAAAAGAAATACTAATGATTTGCAGCTTGCTGTCCTGATATTTTTCGTTAAGCTCTTTAAGCCAAGATAATTCACTTTGGCAGGATTTGCTCCAACTGGTAAAAAAGCTGACCAGAGTAATTTTTTGCCCCAGATAATCAGCTAGGCTGACTGTTTTTCCTTCAAGATTAGGGAGGTTAAAGGTTAAGTCTGCCCCGGCAGAAAAGACCAGCCAAGCCGTAAAAAATAATATAACCAGTGCTTTTTTCAGCATTGCTAATAGTATACTCTCTCCAAATAACTTGTCAATAAATTTTAGATCATAAATTTTAGATCAGCCATTGCAGTACCCCGGCAATGACAAAAATTGATAAAATCATGCTCAAAGCAACGGTTGAAGCAACCAAGTCAGGATTGCTGTCATATTCTTCAGCCAGGGCCACGGCCGTAACACCCGATGACAGTGATGATAAAAGTATGACAACGCTAGCGGCTGTCCCTTGGAGCTTAAAAAGAAAAACAGAGAGCAGCCCCAGTCCTAAACCAAGACCAAGCCTCAAGCTGGCCGCGAGCAAAGGGAGTTTCCAGGCTGAAATTTTAATAGTTGTCAATCTCCCTCCCAGCATAAATAAGGCGATGGGAATAGCTGATCCGCCAAGGAGGTAGAGGGGTGAGAACATATATTGTGGTATTTTAATTCCAACCAGGGAAAGGGTGATCCCCAGTATTGCGGCGTAAATAAACGGGACTTTTAAAAATTGCCAGCGGTCACGGCCCTGGCTGACAATAAAAATCCCCAAGGTAAAAATAAAAATTGCGTTAACCATATTATAGATGATCGCTTGGCTAAGGCCAGCCACCCCCAAGGCCAAAAGGGTCAGGGGAAAGCCGATAAAGCCAGAGTTCATTGACATGATTGGCAGGTAAAGCCCGGCTGGGGCGTTGATCCTTGTTATTTTAAAAAATAAGTAAGCAGCCAAAACACAGCCTAGAATTGTGGTTGTTGCCGCCAGGCTGATGGAGGCTAGTTCAGCTAAGTTTATTTTTTGCATTGAGAGTTGAGTAAAAACTAGGGCAGGGCTGGCAATGAAAACCATATAGTTGGCCAGTGTTTTTTGGTCAATTTTTTTCACCTTGGCTGTGACAAAGCCAAGGAAGGTTATAAAAAAAATAGGGAAAATAATCGCCAGGGTATTGGTGATCACTTTTGGTGATCCTCTTCAATGAATTTTCTGGCTGCCTCAGCCGCGATCGCGCCGTCAGCCGCGGCAGTGACGACTTGCCGCAGTGATTTTTCCCGAACATCACCAGCAGCCCAAATCCCCTTGATTGAGGTTTGCATGTTCTCGTCAGTTATAATGTAGCCGTGCTTATTAAGTTTAACGTTATCTTTAACTAGGGCTGAGTTTGGTCGGCTCCCCACATAAACAAAGATTCCATCGGCCGCGACCTTAAGTTTTTTATTAGTTGGCAGATCAGAGAGGACAAGCTCTTCGACTTTCTTCTCTCCCTTGATTTCAGCCACAACTGAATGCCAGAAAAAATATATTTTAGGGTTAGCGACTGCTCTTTCCGTTAATATTTTATCTGCCCTTAACGTGTCCCGCCGGTGGACAACTGAGACTTTTTTAGCGAAACGAGTTAGAAAGATCGCTTCTTCAATGGCGGCATTGCCTCCCCCAACCACAAAAATATTTTTGTCTTTATAAAATGGGCCGTCGCAGGTGGCGCAGTAGGAAACCCCCTTGCCTCGGAATTCATCTTCACCCGGGATATTCAGCTTAGCTGCCTCTGTGCCAGTTGCGATGATGATCGCTTTGCTGTGAAGGGTTTTGTTGTCAACCATGACCTCAAAGTTATCTTTTTTCTTTTGGATAGAGGTGGTGTTTCCCCAAACAATATCCAGGCCTAATCTTTTGACCTGTTCTTGCATGCGATTGGCA
>JBDRMQ010000110.1:0-6273 GCA_043811955.1 bacterium
GAGAGCTCCGAAAAAGTTGATTTTGGAACCTGAGAATGAAATTCTCGGTTCCAAAATACAAATTGCTCTCGACGAGAAAAGGAACCGAGGCTTTTAGCCTCAGGTTCCGAACCCTTAATTTTTCGGAGTTCTCCTAATCCCAAGCACCTAATTGCCATCACCCTTCCGCTTCCTCCTTCCTTTTCCTCTTCCCCCTACACCTGCTATAATTAGCCTATGCAAATCAAAATTGCTAAACACTCTGGCTTTTGCGAAGGGGTTGAGCGGGCCCACAAAATTGCCCTGGAGCAAACAAAAGCTGGTAGCCAAGTTTTTATGCTAGGCAAACTAGTTCACAATACCCAGGTCATTGAAAGATTTGAAAAAGCTGGAGTAAAAACAGTTAAGGCAATCTCAGAAATCCCCGCTAATTCTCAGGGGATCCTTTTAATCTCTACGCACGGTGTTCCGCCGGAGATTTACACGGAGGCTAAGGCAAAAGGATTAGGAGTGATAGACACCACCTGCCCTTGGGTTAAAAAAGCCCAGAAGATTGCAGGGGAATTTGCTAAAGAAGGACGCCAAGTAATAATTGTTGGCGACAAAGGGCATACCGAGGTTAAAGGCTTGCTGGGTTGGAGTTTGGGGAAGGGAAAGGTTATTGAGGTTATCGAGGATATTGAGGAGATTGGGGATATCAAGGAGACCAAGGGGATCAAGGTTGATAAAATTGGGATTTTGGCCCAAACTACCCAATCAGAAGAACATTTTCAAAAAATAGTTGCAGCCACCAAACAAAAATTCCCCGATGTCAAAGCATCTGACACTATTTGTGGCGCGACCAGTAAACGTCAAAGCGCAGCCACAGAACTTGCCCAGCAAGTTGATCTAATGCTAGTCATTGGCGATAAAATGAGTGCAAATACCAAACGCTTAACCGAACTCTGCAGCAAGACAGGGACAGAAACTCATCAGATCCAAACAGTTGAGGAACTTGACTCTAATTGGCTAAAAAATAAGCAAAAAATTGGTTTAACCGCCGGGGCTTCGACCCCTAATTGGGTTATAGAAAAGGTTATAGCCAAGCTAAAAAACCTATGTTAAACTTTGCTCACCATGAGTGAACATAAAAAAGCCCGCATTACTTGGGGATCCCAGCTCGGTTTCATCTTTGCCGCCATAGGTTCTGCTATTGGGCTAGGCAATGTCTGGCGCTTCAGCTACATGACTTATGAAAACGGCGGCGGCGCCTTTCTTATCCCTTACCTGATCGCCCTTTTAACCGCCGGCATCCCCTTAATGATCTTAGAATTTGGGCTGGGCCACAAAAAACACGGCTCTTCTTCGCTTGCTTTCGCTAAAATCTCCCGCAAGTTTGAATGGCTCGGTTGGTGGATGCCAACATTTGCTACTTTTGGCATTATGCTCTTTTACTCCGTGGTCATTGGCTGGTGCATCAATTATATTTTTTATAGCTTTACCCTGGCTTGGGGCGCCGATGCCCAAACTTTTTTCCTGGAAAAATTCCTTAATCTAACCCCCAATGTTTTCACCCTGGGGGGGCTTCAACTCCCCATCCTGGCCTCAGTTGCTTTTGTCTGGTTTATCACCTGGCTCATCTGCTTTCGCGAAGTTAACCACGGCATAGAAAAAGCCTGCTTGATCTTTATGCCCCTGCTATTTGGCTTAACCTTAATCTTGATTGGCTGGGGGCTGACCTTGCCAGGGGCTCTTGAGGGGATAAAATGGTATCTTAAACCTGATTTTTCTAAGATTATGGATCTAAAAGTTTGGATAGCTGCCTACGGGCAAATCTTTTTTACCCTCACTCTTGGTTTTGGCGTAATGATCGCCTACGCCAGCTATTTACCCAAGCGGACCAATATTATTAAAAACGCTTTAATTACTTCCCTGACTAATTGCGCCTACTCTTTTATCACTGGATTTGCTGTTTTTTCTGTCTTGGGCTATATGGCCGCTCAATCCGGCCTGCCAATTGATAAAGTTGTTAAATCTGGCCCGACCTTAGCTTTTGTCGCTTTTCCGCAAGCCATTTCAATGCTCCCTTTTATGAGAGAAGCTTTTGGCGTAATCTTTTTTGGCGCCCTGGCAATCGCCGGTATATCATCAGGCATTTCCTTAATTGAGGCCTTTAGCCGGGCCATAACAGATAAATTTTACTTTAATCGCCAGGTAGTAGTTAGCTCAGTCTGTGTGCTTGGGTTTGCTGGCAGCCTGATCTTTGCCACTGGAACCGGTCTTTATTGGCTCGATATTATTGACCATTATATTAACCAGTATGGCCTGGTTTTAGCGGGAATCCTCGAATGTCTGGTTGTTGCCTGGGTCTTAAAAGCCAAAGTTTTACGCAATCACATCAGCGCGGTCTCTGATTGGAATCTCCCCAGGCTTTGGGATTTTGCCATAACTTTTATCACCCCAGGAATTTTATTAGTAATATTTATCAGCAATTTGATCAATGAATTTCAAAAGCCTTATGGAGGCTATGATGTTAAAGCCCTGGCTATTCTAGGCGGCTCAGTTTTAGCCGCCACCCTGCTCATTTCTTTTATCCTCAGTGCGCCTAAGTGGGACAAGAAAAAATTAGACTACGACCATTTTGCGGAAGAGGATAAGCTTTTAGTTTAATGGTAAAAAAAATATTTATAATTTTTATTGCCATTTTGCTGCTCTCAGGAATAAGCAATGCCTCCACCCTCTACAAAGTCCGCGCTGCCGAGCACCAAAACAAGATCAGGCTTGTCTTTGACTTTAGCGGGGCTTTTTCTTATGAAACAGACGAGACTAAAAAAGAGCTTGTCATTAAATTTGCCAACACCTTGGCTGGGCCAGAAATTAAAGATTATGTTGAGGTCAACGACCTGGTGGTCAGATATCTTAAAATTGAGCGTTTAGGCGAAGCTGACCTAAAAATTACCATCCCCCTGGCCCAAGAAGTTGATTATAATATTTTTTACTTAAACGATCCCCCTCGCCTGGTGATCGATTTTGAGCGTGATTTTTTAAGCATTACCTCTGGCGGGACCATCAAAAAAGGGATTACTTTTTTAGAGGTCAAACAAGGGACCGCGAGCGGTTTGATCAAGGCCCACGTCCTAAAAATAGACCTGGACCAAGTTTATGTTAAACCTGCCCTGGCCATGAAATACAATAAGAACTTTGTTGAGTCGTTTGTCAGCCTGATCACCCCGTGGATGAACAGTGATAAAAAAAAGCATTTCTTTATTGAAAAGGTCAGCGAAATTGCCGGCAGACAAAACGCGGTGGCCGCGATCAATGGCACTTTTTTTGCCAGCAACGGGGTCCCGCTTGGCGCCTTGCTTATTGACCAAGAATTAGTTTCTTCGCCTATTTACGATCGGACGGCCCTGTTTTTTGACGAAAAAAATATCCCCTATATTGATAATGTTTCTATTACCAGCTCTTTTAAAATAGAAGATGGCGGACGCTATACAATCCAGGGGGTCAACCAAAGCCGCGGAGCAAATGAGATCATCATGTACACGCCAATCTGGGGTGAGCGGACAGGCTCTAATTCAGCCGGGATTGAGCTAGTGGTCAGAAGGTCAAAAATTAGCGAGATCAATATTTCTAATTCAGAAATCCCCAAAGACGGCTATGTTCTCTCTGCCCAGGGACAGGTAGTTGAAAGTTTAAGTGAAAATGCTGGGCTGGACAAGATCATTAACACAGGAATAAACATTATTCCCCACGACGCCTCCCCAATTGAAATTATTCAATTAGTTTCCGGCGGACCGCGACTTTTAAAAAACGGCTTGGTCTATGTTTCCAAACATGAAGAAAAATTTCAAAATGATATTGCTAAAGGTCGGGCAGCCAGGACAGCGGTTGGGATCACCAAACAGCAAGACTTGCTCCTGGTCACGGTTGACGGCCGCCTTAGGGAAAAGAGAATACTAGATAAAAGCCAAGACAGCATTGGCGCAACCCTGGAAGAGCTTTCGAAAATAATGCTAAGCTTGGGGGCGACCGAGGCCATGAACCTTGACGGCGGCAGCTCTAGCACCATGGTGATCAACAATGAGGTGGTTAACCTGCCAACTTCAGGCTACGAGCGACGGGTCAGTAACGCGCTGCTGTTATTTCCCAAAGAAAACAACTAGTTAGCAGTCGTTAAAAACTCACCAAAATGTTCTTTAAATTCCTCTGACAGCGGCACCTGGCCATGCCAAAAACCAAGCTGGTCCCCATCTCGCTCAATAACAGTTGAAGGTATCTTCGTCACACTATAAAAAGCCCCCTCTGCCATCCCGTCAACTTGCTCCATATCAAAAAAAGTAAGATTAACTTTGCTTGGATCAATATTCCATCTCTTTAAAAAGGTCTCAAACTTTTTCATCGTGGTCTTACAAAATTCACAGCCAGGTTTTCCAAATACTTTTACGTCCATTTTCCCCTCCTTATATAGCCGTTCGATGACGCTGTTTTAACTCAGCAATTTTCCCCTTGTTCCAACCCGGCACTCGCGAGAAATAGCCGGTTATCCGAGTTATCCCCTCAATATTAGCCGAAGAACAAGCGGGGCAACGCTCATGCAAACCTCGGGTTGTTTTACCGCAATCAGCACAAGAGGTAAACTCGGGTGAAAAGGCGATCTGGGCATTATCAGTGTTCCTGAATGTCTTTACCACAAAGTTAGCAATTGATTTGGCTGATGGCCGCGACTCCCCTAGCCAGACATGGGTCAGCGCCCCAGCATCGATCAAGGGGTGAAAAAGCCCTTCTTTTTTAACCCGATCAACCGCGTTCATTTTGTCAGCCACATTAAAATAAGTTGAATTTGTATAATAGATCTCCCGCGTTTCAAGATTGCCT
The DNA here is from genome assembly GCA_043811955.1 of bacterium. Lineage (GTDB taxonomy): Bacteria > Margulisbacteria > WOR-1 > O2-12-FULL-45-9 > O2-12-FULL-45-9 > JBDRMQ01. The sequence continues at coordinate 4,837 of JBDRMQ010000110.1, forward strand.
TTGACCACCAGCGAAGCTTTTTCTGGAAAGTGCTCAACATCAAGCTTGGCAAAACGATAAGCTGTTGATTCTGCCGGAGTTTGCTCAAGCACATAATGAAGGTCGTATTTTTCAGAAAGCTCCTGGCATTTAACTTTCATAAAAGAGATAATTTTAAGCCCTAAGCGCAGCGCGTCATCTCCCTCGTGCAGCTCTTTGCCTAAATGAGCCTGGACCATCTCGTTTAGCCCCAAAACCCCGACTAAATGAGTGACCCGGCGCAGGCGCAAGTAGCTTTCACCATCGCGCTTCATGGCCAAAAGATTAAGCGGGCCCGCCCCCCCTTCAGCCAAAAGCTCTTCAATAAACTTTCTTTTTTCCTTATGGGCTTGGGCCACCAACTCCAAATTCTTTAAAATATTAGCGAACAATTTTTCATCATCATGATCAGCTAAATAAGCGATCCTGGGAAGATTGACTGTCACGTTTTGGATAGCAGAATAGCGCATCCGCCAGGGCTCCTTAGCATCTTTGAGGTCAGAATAATCTAGCTTAAAAGAGAGGCGGCAGCATTCAGAGATCTTGGCAGTTTCACCTCGATCAAAAACAAAATAGGTGTTCCCCATCTGGGCCGCTACATCACAAATTTGTTCCAAGAATTCCTCATGCCCCGGGGTCTTGAAAAACTTTTCCGTCATATGGACCAGGGGTTTAGGGAAAAAGAAGGGCCGGCCAGCGCCATCCCCTTCGGCATAAACATCAAACATCGCCTTGGCAAAAGCTTGGGACAGCTCCTCGTAATCAGCATAAGTTTTACCCGTAAAAACCCCGCCCCGCCCCATAGCTGGGACTGCCTCAAAATGCTTAGGCACTTCCCAATAAATATTGAGATCAGAAAAAAGACCCTGACCACCCCTGGAAACTGCGACAGAAGCAAACTCAGTGATCAGTTTGCGGGCTAACCGCTTAATGTGACCATAACTATACCCTTCAAGAAAAGGGGCAATAAACAGATTAACCGCGTCCCAACCAATGGCCCCAGCAAAATGACCATGCAGGGCAACAGAGAATTTAACTAACTGGGAAATCAGCTCATCAGCATCTTGCGGTGGTTTTTCTGAGCCTTCAGCTGACGGCAGATCAAGCCCAAACTTTTTGATAAATTCTATTGACTGGCCGCTGCAGTAAGGGCGGTCAATAAACCCGAGATCGTGCAAGTGAATATCCCCACTCATATGAGCGTCAGCTACGTTTTGCGAAAAAACACTTAGCAGGGCAAACTCTTTTTTAATATTTTCAGCTAGGGTTAAATTAGTCGCTTCTGGCGAATGTGGGGCATTGGCATTTTCTTTGTTTTTACTAAAGATAATTTTGCGCACATCATAGACCGGCACCCCGAGCCTGGTGTGGCGGCGGCGCGCGTCCTCAAGTCCATACTCAAGCAGCTTAACATCCACC
>JBDRMQ010000111.1:0-17989 GCA_043811955.1 bacterium
TTATGCTTCCCCATTAATGGAATCGGTTTTAGAGGGTGCTCGCCAGGTTGCGGGGACAGCTGCTTCTGTTCTTTTGAACGGCGAGTCTGGCACGGGCAAAGAATTGGTGGCTGCGGCAATTCACTATTCTAGTCCGCGGGCAGAAAAACCATTTATTAAAATAGCTTGTGCGGCGCTGCCGGAAAATTTATTGGAATCAGAACTGTTTGGTTATGAAAAAGGTGCTTTTACTGGGGCGATGGAACGAAAAATTGGGCGATTTGAGATGGCCAGTGGGGGTACGCTTTTCTTAGATGAAATTGGCGACCTAACGCTAACTACTCAAGTTAAACTTTTGCGAGTTCTTCAGGAAAAAGAGTTCGAGCGATTAGGTGGCACACAAACTATTAAAGTTAATGTGCGAATAATTTGTGCTACTCATCGTGATCTCAAAAAAATGGTTAAAGATAAAAAGCTTAGAGAAGACCTCTATTATCGGATCAATGTCTTTCCTGTGAATTTGCCAGCCTTGCGTGAGCGGCGGGATGATATCCCTCTTTTAGTTGCGCATTTCACTCATAAATTTAATAAGGAAAACAAAAAGGAAATTGAGGGAGTTAACCGGGCAGCTCTGGATGTTTTAATGGCTCATAATTGGCCGGGCAATGTGCGCGAGCTTGAGAATGTGCTTGAGCATGCTGTGATTGTGTGTGATAAAGAACTAATAACCCCCAAGCATCTGCCAGGCAATCTTTCTGTTGATGAGATTGACGTTACCCCATCAGGCACTACTTTGCCTCAAATTGTGGAGTCCATTGAAAAACAAAAGATTTCTGAAACCCTCCAAAAGTATAAAACCCAACGCAAGGCTGCGAAAGTCCTTGGCATTACTGAAAGAATGTTAGGCTATAAGATTCAGAAGTACGGCCTCTAATTCAAATTCGTAGCTAAAATCAACTTTTTCCACAAAATTGTAGTTTTCCCTCGTCAATTTACCTGGCAATAGCATTGCTATAAATAGAGTGTATCTAATCTTTATAAAAGGGGGTAGATGAAAATGGGGAAATTAGAAGAGCTGCTAGGGAGAGTGATTCCGTTTGTAGTAGTCCCAATTGCTGGTATCGGGGATAGGATTCCAGCATCTGCCCGAGGGCTTAGGTATCTACATGAGTTAGAGATTGAAGAGCTTGATTTAGAGGAGGTGAATAACTTTGGATAGGTTTAAGCAAAGGTGTCGAAATAATTTGAGAACCAAGAGGAGCGGTTTAATGAAAAAGATAATTTTTGTTTTTGTTGTTTCTGTTTTAATGTTTAGCCAAATAGCTTCTGCCGGGATAAGTTATAACGGAACCTTTGTTTCCCAATATATCTGGCGGGGATTTGATCTTAATGCAAATCAGCCGGCTTTCCAACCGGGATTAAGTATGCCGATTGGTGATAGTGACTTTTCTTTTGACATCTGGGGGAATGTTAATCTTGGCCAAACCTCAGCTAAAGAATTTACTGAGCTGGATTATATTTTAACTTACGCCAAATCATTTAATGGCATTGATTACTCAGCTGGCTATACATATTATACTTTTCCAAATTTAACAGGTGCGGCAGCCAAGAGCGGAGAGTATTTTGCAGGAGTAGGATTTCCAGACCAAGAATTTTCTCCGGCTATTACATTATATTATGACCATGATCAGGGGGATGGCTTATATGCCAGCTTAAGCGGTTCATATGATATTGCCAGTTTAACTGTTGGTTATAGTGGTGGCCAATGGGGTGCTGCCAGTGGTATTTCAGATATAACTCTTGGTTTAGGTACAGAGTTTGAATATCAAGACTTATCTCTATCTCCGTTTCTTACTTATACGTATATTCCGGAAAGCTCTGGGGTAAACACCAGCACATCTGAGCTAGCTTTTGGTTATACTATAGGTGGTCAAATATGAGTTTGGGGAGAGTTGTTTTGATGTTAATCCCAACGCTTTCTGCTTTTTTGTTTCTGAGAAAGTATGAGCAAGGGAAAGAACAGAAAGGGGATGATAAAAATGACTGAGATAATTCGCGGGCTTGATACAATGTGGGTTTTGATCGCTGCGTTCCTGGTCTTTTTTATGCAGGCAGGTTTTGGCATGGTTGAGGCTGGTTTTATCAGGGCTAAAAACGCTTGCAACATCTTGACCAAGAACTTTCTTGATTTCTGTATGGCTTCCATAGGATTCTTTATTTTTGGTTATGCGATTATGTTTGGTGTAGGGAACGGTTTTATGGGGCTGACTGGTTGGTTTTTATCTGGGGCAGAGAGTGGGGCCAGTATTCCACTACATGCTTTTTGGCTCTTTCAGGCTGCTTTTTGTGGCGCGGCTGCAACTATTGTAGCTGGCGGCATGGCTGAGCGGATGAAATTCCCTGCTTACCTTATATATAGCTTTTTGATCTCAGCTATTGTCTATCCAATAGTTGGCCACTGGGTCTGGGGTGGTGGTTGGCTGGCAAGTCTTGGTTTTGCTGACTTTGCTGGTTCTACTGTTGTCCATGCTTTAGGTGGTTTTGCCGCCCTAGTTGGGACAATTATGCTAGGACCTCGAATTGGTAAATTTAATAAAGATGGGAGCGCTAATGCCATCGCTGGCCATTCAATTCCGCTGGCTTCCTTGGGTGTGTTTATTTTATGGTTTGGTTGGTTTGGTTTTAATCCTGGCTCAACTCTAAGTGTCGCTAATGGTGATTTGATTGCTCGTGTTGCTATCAACACTAACTTAGCAGCTGCCGCTGGTGGGATTATGGCGATGTTCTTTGTTTGGAAACTCTTTGGTAAACCAGATCTTTCCATGGCTATGAATGGAGCGCTAGCAGGCCTGGTAGCGATCACCGCTCCTTGTGCTTTTGTTGATCCTTGGGCTGCGATTGTTATTGGTGCTATTGGTGGAATTCTAGTTATCCTTGGGGTTATTCTCCTGGATAAAATCGGGATTGATGATCCGGTTGGCGCTTTCCCTGTCCACGGGATTAATGGTGTTTGGGGAACCTTGGCCATCGGTATCTTTGGTCAGAAAGCTTTAGGCCTAGCCGGTAATGGTTTGCTTTATGGTGGTGGACTCACTCAGCTAAGTATTCAATTCTTAGGAGTTTTATCAGCTGTAATATTTGTAGTAGTAGCCATGGGGATTATTTTTAAATTAATTGATCTGACAATTGGTTTGCGAGTGACGCGAGAAGAAGAGTTGCGTGGTCTTGATATTGGCGAACACGGGATGGAGGCCTACGCTGGCTTTCAGGTTTTCAGCAATCAATAGGAGGGAATAATCATGAAACTAATAATAGCTTTGATCCAGCCGGAAAAATTGCCTGATGTAAAAGAGGCGCTGTTTGAGGCAAATGTCCATAAGATGACCGTGACCAATGCCCTGGGTTGCGGCCAGCAGAAAGGGTTTACTGAGACTTATCGTGGGGTGGTGGAGGAGGTTAATCTCCTCAAAAAAGTGCGTCTGGAAATAGGGGTTAATGCTGAGTTTGTGAAACCTACTATTGACGCCATTATTAAAGGGGCGAGGACTGGCAAGATTGGCGATGGCAAAATCTTTGTCTTGCCGCTGGATGAGTGTATTCAGATTAGGACGGGAGAAAAGGGGAAAAAGGCGATCGGGTAGCTACAAAAACGTAGAGTAATCGGTCGGATTAACCGGTTTTCTACAAAAATGTCTCTTTTAGCCCTGTTTAGGCTGGTAATAACCTTGCTTCTATACTAATGAGTCAGAAATAAAGGAGAAGATGATAGTTATGGCAAAAATAGCAAGTCAGATATTTGGTGAGCTCACTTTCAGCAAGAAGGTGATGAGGGATAAATTAAGTAAGGATGTTTATGCTAAATTGCTGGCCACAGTTGAAAGCGGTGAGCCGCTAGATGAGACGATTGCTAGCGATGTTGCCCATGCGATGAAAGAGTGGGCCATTGAAAATGGTGCTACCCATTTTACCCATTGGTTCCAGCCGCAGCGCGGAGGGACAGCTGAAAAGCATGATGCTTTCTTAAGTTATGGTAAAAATGGCGAAATGATCGAGCGGTTTAGCGCTAAGCAGCTGATTCAATCTGAGCCAGATGCTTCCAGCTTTCCTTCTGGCGGGATTCGTTCCACCTTTGAAGCCAGGGGTTATACTGCTTGGGATCCGACCAGCTCGGCTTTCTTGCTTGAAGCTGGGGAGACCAAAACTTTAATCATCCCGACAGTTTATCTTTCCTGGACCGGCGAAGTGCTTGACTTGAAAACGCCGCTACTTCGTTCCATGAAAGCTTTGACTGAATCAGCTATCAAGCTGCAAAGATTATTAGGAAACAAATCAGTCAAAAAGATCAAGGTTTATGGTGGACCAGAACAGGAATATTTTTTGATCTCCAAGGATCTTTATGACGGGCGACCTGATCTGCGTATTGCCGGCCGGACACTTTTTGGCGCAGCTCCAGCCAAAGGCCAGCAGCTAGAAGATCATTATTTTGGTGCGATCAAAGATAAAGTGATCATGTTTATGGAAGATTTTGACACGGAGCTTTATCGACATGGGATCCCATCAAAAACCAGACATAATGAAGTTGCTCCCAACCAGTTCGAAGTAGCCCCTCTTTATGAAGAGGTAAACGTGGCTATTGATCACAACCTGCAGATGATGGATATTCTCCGCAAAGTTGCTGAAAAGCACGGGATGGTTGCCCTCTTGCATGAAAAGCCTTTTGCCGGAGTCAACGGCTCTGGTAAACACTTTAATTGGTCATTGGGAGATGAAAAAACTAATTATTTGGAACCGTCTGATTCACCGATCAAGAACATCAATTTTTTGCTCACGCTGGGTGCGATTTTGCTCGGAGTGAATAAATTTGGCGGCTTGCTGCGCACAGCTGTTGCTGATGCGGGGAATGATCATCGTCTTGGGGCTAACGAAGCGCCACCAGCGATTATTTCTGTTTATCTGGGTGAATATCTGGCTGGCTTGATGGATGAGATTGAAGGGATTGGCAAGGTTAATGATCAGAGCCTAGCTCATATTACCTTAGGTGTGCAGAATATCCCGAAAGTTGCCAAAGATTCTTCCGACCGGAACAGGACTTCGCCAGTAGCTTTTACCGGGAATAAGTTTGAATTCCGCGCTGTCGGATCCTCTCATAATTGTTCGGAAGCAGGGACCACTCTGAATTTGCTTGTTGCCTATGGCTACGATGAGATTGCGAAAAGGCTCTCCACTAAAAAAGGAGGGAGCATCAAGGAAAAGGCAATCCTGGTCATGAAGGATGTTCTGAAAGAGACCAAGAAAGTTCGTTTTGAAGGGAACAATTATTCGGATCAGTGGCACAAGGAAGCAGCCAAGCGAGGTCTGCCTAATGCCAAGAATACACCGGCAGCCCTTGAGCAGATGCTAGAAAAAGATAATGAGACACTTTTTGCCAAATATGGGGTTCTGTCTAGGCGAGAGCTGCATTCCAAGGTCGAGATCAAGCTTGACGCTTATGTTAAGATCAAGGATGTTGAGCTTAAATCTGGTCTGGATATTGCCAAAACTCTGGTTCTGCCGGCTTTATTGGAACAGATTACGCTGCTTGGTGATGCTGCCAAGGCAGTTGGGAAAACCAGCGCTGTAGCCGCTGACCTGAAGATTGCCTCTGGTTTATATGCTGACATCACAGCAGCGATCAAGAAACTAGAAAAGACGATCATCGCTTGTGAAAAGGAAGATGATCTAGAAAAGAAGGCCAAAATGTATGCCAAGAATGGCGCGAATGCTTTAGCTGATCTGCGCACCAGCGTTGATCAAGCCGAAACCATGGTCGCAGATAGTTTATGGCCAATGCCTAAATACCAGGAACTTTTGACCATTCTTTAGTTGTTAGTTGGGCGGGGCTTTTTTGGCTCGACACCTTTGGGTCCCGCCCTTTTTCTCAGACAAAGGTGTTAGTAAAGTAAAGGTGTCGCTATGAGAGTATATGATAAAAAACAAAGAAAAGATGGTTTATACGACCCGCAGTTTGAAAGCGACAACTGCGGAGTCGGCTTTGTCGTCGACATTAATGGCCAAAAAAGCCACGATATTGTAAGAAATGGGCTTCTTGTTCTCAAACGTTTGGCTCACCGGGGTGCGGTGGGAGCAGACCCCGAGACTGGCGATGGGGCCGGAATCCTCATCCAACTGCCACATGAATTTTTTCTAAAGGCATCCAAACTAAAACTTCCTCCACTTGGGGCTTATGGTACAGGCTTGATCTTTTTGCCTCGCGACAAAACAGAGCGCGAGAGCTGCCGAGAAGTTTTCAGGAAAATAATTAAAGAAGAAGGGCAGGTTTTGCTTGGCTGGCGCAAGGTTCCTGTTGATGATTCCTCAATTGGCAAGAGTGCCCGAGAGAGCCAACCGGTTTTTGAACAGGTTTTTATTGCTAAGGGAAAACGGGTTAATAGCCGTCTTGAATTTGAACGCAGGCTCTACACGATTAGACGGCGACTGGAAAAAAAACTAGCCAAGGCCAACTTTTACATCACAAATCTTTCTTCCCGTACTTTTTCTTATAAAGGATTGCTTATGGCTCATCAGGTCGAAGATTTTTTTCTTGACTTAAAAGATCCTGACCTTAAAAGTGCGATTGCCTTGATCCATTCTCGTTATAGCACCAATACTTTTCCAACCTGGAACTTGGCCCAACCATTCCGTTTTCTAGCCCATAACGGTGAGATTAATACCTTGCGGGGCAATGTTAATTGGATGAAGGCCAGGGGAGTCGATGTGATTAAGCCGGGAGGGAGTGACTCAGCTGCCCTTGATAATGTTTTTGAACTGCTGGTTTTATCTGGTCGCAGTCTTTCCCATGCCATGATGATGCTAATCCCTGGTGCCTGGGAACATAATGACCAGATGCATAAAGAGGTTCGTGATTTTTATAAATACCATGCCTGTTTTATGGAGCCTTGGGACGGCCCGGCTGCAGTTGCCTTTACTGATGGTAAGCATGTTGGGGCGGTTTTAGATCGCAATGGTTTGCGGCCAGCCAGATATTTAGTCACTAAAAAAGGTGTGGTAGTGATGGCTTCCGAGGTCGGTGTTTTAGACATCAAACCAGAGGAAATTGCCCGCTCCGGCCGGCTTGAGCCAGGCAAGATGTTTTATATTGATACAGAGACTGGCCGGATTGTTGAGGATGATGAAATCAAAGAAACCATTTACAGCCGTCGCTTCTATGGCCAATGGCTTAAAGAAAATCTAGTTGATTTAGAAGAACTTCATAAGGTTGGAGCTACTCAACATGAAAAATTAGACCTTCATGCTTTACTCCAAGCTTTTGGCTACAGCCGCGAGGACCTGCGCACAATTATCAAGCCGATGGCAGACAAAGGGAAAGAACCTGTCGGTTCAATGGGCAATGATACGCCACATGCTATTTTGTCTAAAAAGCCGCAGCTGCTTTATAGTTATTTTAAGCAGCTCTTTGCTCAAGTAACTAATCCAGCTGTTGATCCGATTCGCGAAGAGCTGGTCATGAGTTTGGAAAGCTATCTTGGGCCAGGGCAGGATATTTTGCAAGAGAGCCCGAGTCATTGTCACAAACTTCGGGTCAAGGAACCTGTTTTAACCAATGAAGAGTTAGGGAGAATTCGTTATATCCAAAAGAATAGCTTTAAGACCAAGACGATTTCAGTGCTTTTTTTGTCCGATGTCCGTGGTCCGAAGTCCTTTGTCTCGGCAATTGATCGGATCTGTCGGGAAGCTGAAGCTGCGATCAAAGATGGTTACACTTTCATCATTTTGAGTGACAGGGGAGTGTCTCAGAAGAAAATTGCGCTGCCAATGCTTTTAGCAACCGGGGCAGTCCATCATCATCTAATCAAAAAAGCACTCCGCACAAAAGTTGGTTTGATTGTGGAGAGCGCTGAACCTCGCGAAGTCCATCATTTTGCCTTGCTCTTTGGTTATGGCGCTGAGTTGGTCAATCCGTATTTAGCTTATGAAGCAATAGGTTTACTGGCAGAGCAGGGGGAGATAACCCTTGATGCCAAGACAGGAATTAGTAATTTTCGCCTGGCTGTCAATAAGGGTTTAATGAAAATCCTCTCTAAAATGGGGATTTCAACGTTGAATAGTTACCGTGGAGCGCAAATATTTGAGGCGTTAGGTGTGGCCAGTGAGGTAGTTAAAAAGTGTTTTGACGGAACACCTTCACGCATTGGTGGCCTTGGTTTTGCAGAAATTACTCAAGAGACAATGCTGCGTCACCAGGCAGCTTTTGCAGGAGACAAGCTCCTCCCTAGTGGCGGGCTTTACCAATGGCGTAGAGATGGGGAGTTCCATCTTTGGAATCCAGAGAGCATTGCTGCCTTGCAGGATGCGACGCGCAGTAAGGATTATCAGAAATTTAAAGAGTTTTCTAACTTGATTAATGACCAGTCAAAGCAGCCAACAACTTTGCGCAGCTTATTGAAATTTGCCAAGACAAAACCGATTCCAATTGAAGAAGTTGAGCCGGTGGAAGAAATTCTCACCAGATTTGCAACAGGCGCCATGAGTTTTGGTTCGATCTCCGGTCCTGCCCATGAAACTATTGCCAAGGCTATGAATCAGTTGCGGGCAAAATCAAATACTGGAGAAGGAGGAGAGTATCCTGAGCGCTTTTTGGACGATCGGCGCAGCGCAATCAAGCAGATTGCTTCCGGCCGCTTTGGGGTAACGACAAATTATTTGCTTAATGCCGATGAAATCCAGATTAAAGTTGCTCAAGGTGCTAAGCCTGGCGAGGGGGGGCAGCTGCCAGGCCATAAAGTGAGCAAGATTATTGCTAAAACTCGCTACACCACACCAGGGGTGACTTTAATTTCGCCTCCGCCACATCATGATATTTATTCAATTGAAGATTTGGCCCAGTTAATTTTTGATCTTAAGAATGTAAATCCAAAGGCGCGCGTTAGCGTTAAGTTGGTTTCGGAAGTCGGAGTAGGTACGGTTGCCGCTGGAGTTGCCAAGGGGCACGCTGACATGATCTTAATTGCTGGCGCAGGTGGTGGGACCGGGGCTTCGCCAATTAGTTCGATCCGCCATGCCGGACTTCCCTGGGAATTAGGTTTAGCTGAGACCCACCAGACCTTGGTTTTAAATAATTTGCGCAGCAGGGTGCGTTTGCAAACTGATGGTCAATTACGGACTGGTCGCGATATTGCGATTGCAGCAATGCTTGGGGCTGAAGAATTTGGCTTTGCCACCGCAGCTTTAATTGTTTGTGGTTGCGCGATGCTGCGGCACTGTCATTTGAATAACTGCTCGCTTGGGGTTGCTACCCAGGATGCTGAGCTTTGCAAAAGATTTAGGGGAAAACCAGAATTTCTAATTAATTATTTTACTTTTATTGCAGAAGAGCTGCGTGAGATTATGGCCCAGCTTGGCATACGCAGTGTTGATGAACTGGTTGGTCGGGTTGATTTGTTAAAAATTAATAAAAAGATCCTGCCGTGGAAAGCTAAGAAAATTGATTTTTCTAAAATACTTCATCAGGTGGAGGGGGTAAGTCGCTGCACAGAAAAACAAGATCATGGGTTAGCTAAGGTCTTAGACCAAAAATTGATTAAATTGGCAGAACCAGCTTTAAAAAGAAAAGAGCTGGTTAAAAAAGAGTTAAAGATTAATAATGTTAACCGCACAACCGGGACTATGTTATCTGGTGAGGTAGTTAAGCAGTATGGAGAAGCTGGCTTGCCAGAGGATACAATCCATTTTAAATTTAAAGGGGTGGCTGGCCAGAGTTTTGGGGCTTGGCTGGCGCCTGGAGTTACTTTAGAGCTGGCCGGGATGAGTAATGATTATGTAGGAAAAGGGATTTCTGGCGGCAAGATTATTATTTACCCAGACAAAAAAGCAGGCTACGCTTCAGGCGAAAACATAATCATTGGCAACACTACTTTTTATGGAGCTATTGCCGGGGAGGCTTATGTCAGGGGGATTGCTGGCGAGCGTTTTTGTATCCGCAATTCTGGCTTGAAGGCGGTTGTTGAAGGGGTGGGGGATCATGGCCTTGAGTACATGACCGGGGGACGGGTGGTTGTTTTGGGCCCAACCGGACGTAACTTTGCGGCTGGTATGTCTGGCGGAATAGCTTATGTTTATGATTGCCTTGATGAGTTTTCGCCAAAATGCAATAAGAGTATGGTTGAGCTTGAATCTCTAACTAGTGCTGATAAAAAATTATTGCGACAGCTTTTAGAAAAACATTTTAAATATACGCGCAGCCCGATTGCTCGTGAGATTTTAGACAATTTTAAACTTGAGAGTGGCCGGTTTATCAAGGTTATGCCAATTGAATATAAGCGGGTGCTTGAGGAGCGGACCATGAAAGAAGAAGAAATTGATCTTTTGGAGGTTTCTGATGGGTAATCCAAAGGGCTTTTTAAAAATAAAACGAGAAGCTGGCTCCTATCGTCCTGTTTGTGAGCGGGTTAAGGACTACAGTGAAGTCTTTAAGCTGCGCAAAAGTGCTACCTCTCGTGACCAGGCTTCGCGTTGTATGGATTGTGGTGTTCCCTTTTGCCACTGGGCATGTCCCTTGGCTAATGTTATCCCCGAATGGAACGATCTGGTCTTTAATAACCACTGGGAGAGAGCTTTTGAGCTTTTGAGCGAAACAAATATTTTGCCGGAGGTGACCGGCCGTGTTTGCCCGGCGCTGTGTGAAGCTGGCTGTGTCCTGGGAGTTAATGATGAGCCGGTTACTATTCGTGAAAACGAGCTGGATATTGTTGAGTATGCATTTAAGAAGGGTCTAATTAAACCAAATCTTCCCAAAAAGCGCTCAGGCAAAAAAGTTGCGATTGTTGGCTCAGGTCCTGCCGGCCTTTCTTGTGCAGTTCATTTAAATAAGCTTGGCCACAGCGCGGTTGTTTTCGAGCGCGATAAGAAAATTGGGGGCTTGATGCGTTTTGGCATTCCTGATTTTAAACTAGATAAAGCTGTTTTAGACCGTCGGATAGATATTTGGAAAAAAGAAGGGATTATTTTTGAAACTGGTGTAAATGTTGGGGTGGATTATCCTGCGAAAAAGATTTTAAAGAAATTTGATGCTGTTTGTTTAGCTGGCGGTGCCAGGGTACCGCGAGATTTAAATATTCCTGGCCGCAAATTATCTGGCATCCATTTAGCTATGGATTACTTGACTAAGAAGGTTGATTCTAAAGGGAAAAGAGTGGTGGTCATTGGTGGTGGGGACACAGGTTCTGATTGTGTAGGGACAGCTAATCGCCGTGGGGCTGGCTGCGTAGTCCAAATTGAAGTTATGCCAGAGCCGCCGACTTGTCGCGATGGTTCTTGTCCCTGGCCAACTTATCCCAAGCTTTTGAAGACGACCTCTAGCCACGAAGAAGGGGCAAAACGCCGCTGGTCAGTTTTAACCCGAGAGTTTGTCGGTGAAAAAGGGAAGGTCCAAAAGCTTATCTGCGAAAGTACTGGTGAAGTTTTTGAAATTGAGGCTGATCTGGTTATCCTGGCAATTGGCTTTGTTGGGGCAGAACCTGTCAAAGGGTTAGATCCAAAACAAGAAGGTGTTTTTTGTGCTGGTGATATGCGTCGCGGCCAATCATTAATTGTTTGGGCGCTATATGAGGGCAGACAAGTGGCCGAAGCAATCAATAAATATTTAAGAGGGGGAAAATAATGGCTAAATATATTTTTATAACTGGTGGTGTTATTTCCAGCTTAGGGAAGGGGATTGCGTCGGCGTCGATCGGTAAAATCCTGGAATCAAGGGGTTTGAAAGTTGCCTTGATGAAACTGGATCCTTACCTCAATGTGGATCCAGGTACCATGAATCCTTTTCAACATGGGGAAGTTTATGTTACTGAAGATGGGGCCGAGGCTGATTTGGATTTAGGTCATTATGAGAGGTTTACTAATACTAAAATTACTAAATATAATAATGTTACAACCGGCCAAGTCTATAGTGCGGTGCTCTCGCGGGAAAGACGTGGTGACTATCTGGGCAAAACAATTCAAGTTATTCCGCACATCACCAATGAGATAAAAGATAGAATTAAAAAGGTAGCGGAAGTCTCAAGGGTAGATATTGTGGTAGTTGAGGTTGGGGGAACAGTCGGCGATATCGAGAGTTTGCCCTTTTTGGAAGCTGTGCGGCAGTTTAGGTTAGAGATGGATTATAAGGATGTGCTTTATATCCACTTAACTCTGATTCCTTATATAAAGAGCGCAGATGAGATAAAAACAAAACCAACCCAGCACAGTGTCGGCAGATTGCGCGAGATTGGCATCCAACCGGATATATTGCTTTGCCGCACTGAAAAAACATTATCCGAGGCAGTGAAAGAAAAAATATCCTTATTCTGTAATGTAAAGAAAGAAGCAGTTATTGAAGCTAAGGATATGGAAACTATTTATCAGATTCCGATTGAGTTTAACCATCAGATACTTGACGAGATAATTATGAACCATTTTGGCCTGGTTCAAAAGCATTCGGAGTTGGCGGAATGGAATGAGAACGTGGTCAAAAGAGTGCTTGACCCGAAAAAGACAATCGAAATCGCTTTTGTGGGCAAATATATCAGTTTGCAGGATGCCTATAAATCTATTTATGAAGCGTTAACCCATGCTGGAATTGCGAATGATTGCAGGGTGGAAGTTAAAAAAGTGGATTCAGAGGATATTGAAAAAGAGGGCACGGAAAAATTTCTCAAAGGTGTGGCTGGGGTTCTGGTGCCGGGTGGTTTCGGTTATCGGGGGATAGAAGGGAAAATTAAAGCGATTCAATACGCTCGGGAAAACAAAATCCCTTATCTCGGTTTATGTCTGGGCATGCAGTGCGCGGTAATTGAATTTGCGAGAAATGTATGTGGAATGAAGAAGGCGAATTCGACCGAATTTCGTGAGAAAACAAAGTACCCAGTTATTAGTTTAATGGAAGAACAGAAAAAGGTTAGGGGCTTGGGTGGTACCATGCGGTTAGGTGCCTATCCTTGCAAGATCAGGAAAAAGACCCTGGCTTATAAGATATACGGCAGACAATTAATCCAGGAACGCCATCGTCATCGTTATGAATTAAATAATAAGTACAGGAAACGGCTGGAGAGGAAAGGCTTGGTTTTCTCCGGTACATACCAGAAAGCTGATTTAGTGGAGATAGTTGAGTTGCAAGCCCATCCGTTTTTTATTGCGGTCCAGTTCCATCCGGAGTTTAAATCCAAGCCTGATAAAGCCCATCCTTTGTTCAGGAATTTTATCAAAGCGGCCTTAAAGGTGGAAAAATGAAAGCAATTTTAGCTTTAGAAGACGGTACAATATTTGAGGGGACTTCGTTTGGCGCTACTGGCGAGCAAACCGGAGAAGTTGTTTTCAACACTTCCATGACCGGGTATCAGGAAATCCTGACTGATCCATCATACAAGGGTCAGATTGTGACCATGACTTATCCTTTAATTGGCAACTACGGCATTAGTCCAGAGGATTTTGAGTCAGAGAAACCGCATTTGTCTGGTTTTGTAGTGCGTGAGGTTAGCAAAATTGTCAGCAACTGGCGCTCCAAGATGAGTTTGCCTGATTTTCTAAAGAAATTCAAAATTATTGGTATTGAGGGGGTTGATACCCGAGCCTTAACATTGCATATTCGATCTAGCGGGGCGATGAAAGGGATAATCTCTACTGAAGATTTAAATCCCAATAATCTAGTGCGCAAAGCCCAAAAATCAAGGGGATTGGTTGGTCGCGATTTGGTTAAGGAGGTAACTTGTAGTTGCATTTATAAATGGAATAAAAAAGGAAAATATAGAGTAGTGGTTTTAGATTGTGGAGCCAAGTACAATATTATGCGTGAATTAGCAGCGCGCGATTGTCAGGTCACAGTTGTCCCTGCGAAAACTTTGACAAAAAATATTTTGGCACTGAAGCCGGATGGAGTCATGCTCACAAATGGTCCAGGCGATCCTGTTGCTGTTAGTTATGTAATTAAGACAGTGCGTGAGCTAATTGGGCGGGTGCCGCTCTTTGGCATTTGCTTGGGGCATCAGATGCTAGGTTTAGCCTTGGGGGGAAAAACATACAAACTCAAGTTTGGCCACCGCGGAGCTAACCAGCCAGTTATGGATCTGCGCACCAGAAAAGTTGAGATCACCACTCAAAATCACGGTTTTTGTCTTGATCTGAAAACTTTAACCGATAAGGAAGTCGAGCTGACTCATATTAATCTTAACGATCAAACCTCTGAGGGCTTGCGGCATACAAAGCACCCTGTATTTTCTGTGCAGTACCATCCTGAAGCCAGTGCAGGGCCAAATGATAGTAAATATTTATTTGACGAGTTTATCAAGGAGATGAAAAATGCCTAAACGTGAAGATATAAAGAGTATTTTGATAATTGGGTCGGGGCCAATTGTAATTGGGCAGGCTTGCGAGTTTGATTACTCTGGGGTGCAGGCGTGCAAAGCGCTTAGAGCAGAGGGGTTTAAAATTATTCTAGTGAATAGCAATCCAGCGACAATTATGACTGATCCAGAAATGGCAGATAGAACATATATTGAACCAATTGACCCTGATTTTATAGAAAAAATAATTGCTAAAGAGAAGCCTGATGCAGTTTTGCCGACTTTGGGTGGCCAGACCGCCCTGAACTGTGCTGTTGAACTTTGGGAGAGGGGTGTTTTTCAAAAATATAAAGTTGAAATGATTGGGGCAAAAGCTGATGTTATTAAAAAGGCTGAGAATCGTGAGCTTTTTAAGGAAGCGATGCAGAAGATAGGTTTAGGGCTCCCCAAGAGCGGGGTAGCCAGGAATTATAAAGACGCAGTTAAGGTTGCAGAGGAGATCGGATTCCCTTTAATTATCAGGCCTGGATTTACTTTGGGTGGCTTGGGTGGTGGGGTGGCTTATAATTTGGACGAGTTTAAGGTGATTGCTAATCGGGGGCTGGAGGTGAGCCCGATTTCAGAGATTTTAATTGAAGAGTCGGTGGTTGGCTGGAAAGAGTATGAGATGGAGGTGATGCGTGATTTAAATGACAATGTGGTTATTATTTGTTCTATTGAGAATTTTGATCCTATGGGGATCCATACCGGTGATTCAATTACAGTGGCACCAATCCAGACTTTAAGTGATAAGGAATACCAAAAGATGCGCGATGCTTCGATTGCGGTGATCCGTGAAATTGGGGTTGAGACCGGCGGCTCAAACATCCAGTTCGCGGTCAACCCCCGCGATGGGCGGATGATTGTAATAGAGATGAACCCGCGGGTTTCCCGCTCCTCAGCGCTGGCTTCCAAAGCCACAGGTTTTCCCATTGCAAAAATGGCGGCAAAGCTGGCGGTTGGCTACACGCTGGATGAGATTCCTAATGATATTACTAGGAAAACTCCAGCTTGTTTTGAACCAACCATTGATTATTGCGTGGTCAAGATCCCGCGGTTTACTTTTGAAAAGTTCCCGGGGGCGGATTCTCAGCTAACAACATCAATGAAATCAGTAGGCGAGGCCATGGCTATTGGCCGTACCTTTAAAGAGGCTTTGCAAAAAGGCTTACGTTCAATGGAGATAGGTGTTTATGGTCTTGAAGATGCCAAAGAACCTCTTTCTCTTGAGCATTGCTTGCGGTATCCCGGGCCAAAACGGATTTTTGCGCTTAAGCAGGCTTTTCAGACCGGGATGACTCTTGATGAAATATTTGAGCTGACCAAGATTGACCGCTGGTTTTTACACAATCTCAAAGAGATCGTTGATTTTGAAAACAAGCTGAAAGAATTTAAAGACAAAAATATCCCCAGATGGCTGCTCTGGCAGGCCAAGCGATTTGGCTTTGCTGATCGCCAACTAGCTACTCTTTGGGATAAATCTGAAGCAGAAGTTTATGACCTTGGCAAAAAATACAAGATTGAACCAGAATATAAACAGGTTGACACCTGCGCGGCTGAGTTTGAGGCAGAGACACCGTATTATTATTCAACTTATTCGTAGGACCCAGCCTTGGTTGAAGAAGTGATTTATTTTTTTTTGTTCCCGAAATCCAAGAACCAGGCTATGCTCAAAGCCAAACTAGAAGGAAAAAATTTATATAAAATGGTGAACTCTCTTTTGATTTAGATTAAAGTCGAAGGTTGAAGGAGTCTATAGTCTTTCTTATATACCAAGTATTCAGATAAATGAGAATCTTTTATTTATCCTCAACGTATTATATTTATGCTCCCAGCTTTTCCATTCTAGCATTTTTTCGCTGATCGCCGTCAAGGGTCGTCCCTGACGGGCCGCCCTCGCGTCGTCGCTACGCTCCTAGCGCCCTCCGCTCCCCACCTCGATATGCCTCGGTGGGGGCTGCGGGTGACAGCGGCGAAAAAAATGCTGTGCCATCTCCTGTCTGTGTTGCTGCAGGCTTGTCCGCCTCAGGCGGGCACATTTTATTAGGAGGTGTTGCACATGTCTCATGTTGTTGGTGTTGTTGGTTC
The DNA here is from genome assembly GCA_043811955.1 of bacterium. Lineage (GTDB taxonomy): Bacteria > Margulisbacteria > WOR-1 > O2-12-FULL-45-9 > O2-12-FULL-45-9 > JBDRMQ01. The sequence goes on from JBDRMQ010000111.1 coordinate 16,416, forward strand.
CCGCTCCCTTCCTTCCTCTTTTTCCCCGCTTGTCTCCCGCGTTTGCTCGGCTCTCCTTGCTGGTGGTTATCGCCTTGCTTCTGGTGGTGCCATGGGGGCTGATTCATTTGCCATCTCTGCTATCCTCCAGCAGGGGTGTTCCTCTCAGGGGGTCATCTTCTCCCCTTGGTCTTCTGCTGCTGGCTTCCCTGCCTCTGTCCGTCCTCAGGTGGCTCGGCTGCTTTCGTCAGGTGGGCAGGTTATTTGGGGTCCTGCTTTTCCTGGGGCTCCGCGGGGTCAGGTGGTTTCTGCTCTTTTGGGCCGCAATCGGCGTTTGGTTCAGTCTGCCTCTGGCATTGTGGCTTTCCTGCACGGCTCCTCTCGCGGTTCCCTCTACACGGTGCGGCAGGCGGTCTCCCGTGGTATTCCGGTTGTTGTTTTCCTTTGTGGGGCAGGCGCCAGCTTGCCCCCTGATTTGGCTAGTCAGTGTCTTGTTATTAACAAAAAGCCTGCCTGCCGGCAGGCAGGGAGGTGATTTAGTTATGAAGTTATCTTTGCTATCCCCATGTGGTCATTGCGGTTGGGTTTTGCCTGGCTTGCAGTGTGCTCCCCGCCAGCGTACTCGCTGCAAAAAATTTTTAGAGTATATTCAAAAACTCAACAGAATGAAGGCCTCAAATATTATAATCGGCGAGTTAAAGCAGTTATTCAGTAAATAGAAAGGAGAAAAAATCATGAGAGAATGTTCAATTTGCAAAACTTTTCTAGTTCCAGTAAACGAAGGGATGGATCATATTGGATTTGAAGCATATGGGGTCAGTCAGGTAGTTTTTATCTGCCAATCATGCTTATATGCTATCCAAAACCAGCTTGAATACGGAATCTCATATAATTATTCTGAGGTTTAAACTAAAAAGCCTGCTTCTAAAATAGGGAGTGGGCTTTTTTAGTGGTCGCTCCCGAATCCGGACCCCACCGGAATTTCTTTTTTTCTTTCCAACGCAGAAAAGACTTTGGCCAACCACAAGCTAAAAAACGCAGCCAAAGACTTGTCGTTGAATTATTTGGTGAACAGGGAAAGTTAATCTTTTTTCTTTTTTTTCTTTCCGAACCAGAAAGAGGCCAAGGCAAAAGACAAAGTAAACAAGCGCCTGTCCGCCGCAGGAGGAAAGCGGAAGACTGGTTCGCCATAGGCGGGCTAGCTGGTCTTCGCTATTATTAGCGAGATTTAGCGTTGTTAAGGAGTTTTGAGCTGTAATGGGCTGTTTAGTCTAACTGAAGAAAACTAACTCTTTTAAGCTGATCTCAAATTAAAACGAGTGCTTGTCTTTAAGAGAAAAACCAACCTTAATGCAATGAGTCTTGCTTAATATGTTGACTGCTTTTTAGTTGATTGTTTAAGCACAGAGTCAAAATCAACCTCAATAAAAGTTGTTGTTGATCTGATTGTTAATCTGCTCCTTAATTAAGAACATAACTATAATAGAACAAAAACCATGCTCATGAGGGCTATATGTGCGGCACAACGTGTGTACAATATATAACTATATAGGGATTTCGCGAGATTACCTGGGAAAGTCGCCTTATAATTCCCC